>JAHQVR010000321.1 GCA_019634245.1 Gammaproteobacteria bacterium | reverse complement strand
GCCGAGAATTCGGTGATCCCGACCTAGATGCCTACCAGAAAAGTTTGTGGGAATTGATGCGTGACGAAGCGCGCGAAGCAGATGAAGAGCTAGTCGATGCCTGAATCACCGCTTAGCCAAGAAGTTGAATTTCGCGGTGGTGGGTTTTCTCCAAAGCCACGGCGATGGATGGGCTTCTTAGTGTTTATTTTACTGATAGCGCTGGCGGAATGGGGTACGCGATCGGGATGGATTTCCGCCCTGGTACTACCCAAACCTTCTGATGTACTCAGCACTTTTGGCGAGCTTTACTCCAGCGGTTTACTGTTCAAACATTTGCTACCTTCGCTGAGCCGTTTACTGATGGGTGGACTCATGGGCGTTAGTATCGGTATCAGTGTGGGTGTGTTGATCGGATTGTTCTCGTATTTTCGCTCAGGAATGATTCCACTGGTTGCCGCTATATTCCCGATTCCAAAAATTGCGCTTTTGCCCTTGTTTGTCATCTGGTTTGGCATTGGCGAAGGATCAAAATACGCCTTGATCGCGTTTGGAACCTTTACACCGACAGTGGTCGCCACCTATGGCGCTGTAGACAACGTTGATCGCACATTGATCCGAATGGGACAAAGTTTCGGACTCTCCTGGTTCTCTATTGTGAGAAAAATCGTAATACCCGGTGCCATGCCCGGCATCTTGTCCGGGTTACGTATCAGCCTCGCCATTGCCATCATACTGTTGGTCGCCGCCGAAATGCTGGGCGCCGAATACGGCATCGGCGCGTATATTCTCGAGGCAGGATCACTCTACGACTTGGAACGACTGTTTGTCGGGGTGATTATTCTCTCGTTAATTGGCGTGATCACCAGCTGGTTGATCGGAGTGGTCGAGCGCCGTGTACTGGACTGGCGCACTTGATCAGAAATTATGACGATGAGTTACACTAAATCAAATAGCTACAGAGGCCCACTATGTCAGATCCAATTTCTACATTCTTTGACGCATGGCAACTTGCCGATGCCGCCGCCCGGCTTGAGAAAATAACGGCGGCTGTCACAGCCAATGTCCAATACGATGATCCCCGTTCACCCGAGACGATTCATGGGGTTGATGCGCTGGCCGAATATGTCGGTATGTTCAGTGCCAACGCACCAGGCTGGACAGCTAAAGTCGTTAAAAGTGACGTTACCGCCGGCATGACAAGAGCCACAGTGGCATTCGGTGGCAAAGGCCCTGACGGCAACGACATGATTCAGCACGGCCAGTACTTTGTCGAAACCGATGGCGATTTGATATCGCGAATGGTGGGCTTCGTCGGCACCGGAGCGCCTGACTAAAGGAGTTAAAAACGCTACGCGGGTTCGGTCAGTGATAAAAGATTACCGTCAGGATCTTTGAGCCAGGCAACTTTGGCGCCACCGGGTGAGCTCCACACGCCCAGGTTGTCCTGGCCCATCCCTTCGTAGTGCTCAAAGGGCACACCGGCATCGACCAGTGTGCGCACAATCGATTCAATGTTCTCCACTTCCCACCCCAAGGTGGTATACGGCGGAGCGAACACGCGCTCAACCTTTTGAATGCGAACGGTGACACTGTTCGCAGCAAACACCAACGCAAAGTCTGTTTCTTCAATGAGATCAAGGCCCAGTTGAGTCTCATAGAACTGTTTGGAGACTTCTGATTGTGACGTCGCCACAAAGCCGACCATCCTGGATTCTTTAAGCATGTAGGTGCATTGTCAGTATGACTCCAGTGTGTTGCTAGTGTTCAACCCCGTAAGAATAATAGTCCATCCTCGGGGGAGGAGCTATACCCCCATAATACCCAGAGAGGCCTTCCTGACTCATGGCGAATTGTTCTAGCGCTTGCTGTTCCATGACACTTAAAGACGGCTCATAAAAGTACTGGATCGCAAAGCCGCTAAATTGTGACTAATAGTGACGATATACTCGTTTGGAATAAGACCCGCTAGTTTATAAAGCGCGTCATCTGTTCAAAATAAGCAGAATAATTCGAAATCGTATTATGACCCGCACCCTCAATCACATGTACATCGATCCGTGAGTCAAAGGCCTCGATCAATTTCATGGTATTTTTTCGATTAATAACTTCATCGTACTCAGCAACTATCACCAGCGTTGGAGCGGTTATATTTTTAGCTCTCGAGTAGGAATCATGCTTATCCTTCACCAACCATTGCGCCGGATAGATTGGGAACTGCGACTGAGCAATCGCTTGCACACTATCAAAGGGTGTGACCAAAACCAACCGATCAACCTCTCTTTCTGAAGCCACAAACGTAGCCACCGCACTTCCTAAACTACGCCCCACAATCGAAATCGATGAGTGCTTGTTATTGAGTTCATCAAAGACTATCAACGCATCGGAGTAAATCGCTTGTTCAGTTGGAGTTCCAGAACTGCCTCCATAACCTCGGTAGTTCACCAAGTAAATTGCGTGCTTTGGGAAATGTTCAGAAAAGGGCTGTGCACTATAGACAACAGCTTCCGCATTACCGCCAAAATAAAGTATTGCATCACTTTGATCGCCGTTTATCGCAACAACCCGAATCGCTTCCCCGTCATTTTCAAACGTCTGCTCAGTAAATTCATGCTGTACGGCAGGAACAGGGAAATAAATAAACGTTCTCTGAAATAGATAAAGACAAAGGCCCACCACCACATAAGCCAATAGCGCAAAAAGGATAAATTTCGATATCGTGATAACACTTTCCAACATCAGCACCTGGTGGTCAGAGAAAACTCATGATCAATCGTGGTTCGTCGCGCCGACCAGTATACCGCCCGCCCTATCGGATGATCCAAGGCACGCTGACCTAGGCCAATGTCTGATTTTGCAGAGTGTCAATGCAAAACTGTCAACGGATCGCAATTGCAAAGGCACCGCAAAGGCGATAGAGTCAAAGGCCACTCAGGCTTGTCAACACACTAGGTGATTCGCAATGCTCAACACGAAGCTGCTAACCTCTCTCCCCATATTGCTCTTGGCTAGTTTTTTCTTTTGTACAACAGCCACGGCACAAGATAACTCCAGCACAAATTCTGACGATGACAAACCAAAGATGCTGGAGCTTTGGTCCCCCGGTGACAGCGGTCAGCGTATGCGAATACGCGGACGTGTGGTTAGTGCTGATGGCAGCCCTGTTCCAAATGTGACAATACGGTTTCGCCACGCCGATAGTGAAGGCATCGACCGAAGCTATCATCAGGGAGAACTCACTACCAATGAACGAGGCGTTTACCAGTTTGGCTCTGTGATACCCGGAAACAATCATCGACTCAGCCATGTCCATGTCTATATCAGCCATCCTGGTTTTCGGTATCTTGAAACTGAGTTCTATTTCAAGGACGATCCCAAAGCCGACGCCGATGATCCCAATGCCATCTTTCTAGAAGAAGGCACTACCGAAGGTGAAAAGATGATGTATGGCCGTTGGGATGTCACACTCACACCGGAATAGTTCCCCCAGCACAAACCATTGCATCCACACTAACTTGTTGTGAAACCAACACATGCCAGTTGGCTCATTCGTACCTGCGCCGGTGCATTGCTCAGCGTGCCGGCCTACTCTCCAGCCCTAGGCAACGGCACCAATAACGCACATGAATTCTATTTCACTCGCGGCATGTTCAGCGATGAATTCAGCATCGGTGATGATGTGGGTGGCAGTTGGTCGATCGATTATCCCAAAGCCGATAGGCATTTTTTATTTGCGTTAGATCGCTTGAGCATCATCGATGCCTCGCCCGATGAAAACGCCATCAAACTCACCGACCCTGAGCTGGGCAATCAGCCTTTTTTGTACGCTCTGGAAGTCGGCTCGATGCAGCTCAACCAAGAGGAAGTGGATGCCTTGCGAGATTATCTACTCGCCGGCGGTTTTCTATTCATCGATGATTTTTGGGGAAGCTGGGCCTGGAGCAATCTGGCAGAACAAATGGAACGCGTGTTCCCCGGCCGTGCCATCGTAGAGATACCTGATACCCATCAAATCTTTAACCTGGTGTACGAGATTGAAGAAATACAACAGGTGCCCAACCGCCACAACGGCGTGGAATATGAACGGCTCGGCATCACCCATGAAGAAGATGGCCGCACACCTCATGTACGCGGCATCTTCGACGATCAAAATCGCATGATGGTGCTCATCAATTGGAACACCGATCTCGGCGATGCCTGGGAATGGGCCGATCATCCTCAATACCCATCCCACTTTTCTACCTATGCGGTGAAGCTAGGCATCAATACGGTTGTTTATGCGATGACGCATTGATCATCCAAGCAATTCTCTATTCAACAGGTTTAAAGTCCATGGCACCCTGCTGATACAAGGCCATAACACACTCTGCGCCGGGCAAACACTCACTAACGTGTGGAACACCTCCTGGTATAAACCAGTGTGACCCAGCAGGTAGCGTTTTCTCCGTTTCGGGTTTGCCCGGTTCCCAGTGCTTGGTCACCCCAGTTAGCACCACTCCGGTGTAATCCGCCGTGTGCGTGTGCAATGGCGTTGTCATGCCTGAGGTAAATCTTACAAACGTGACGTGCGTTGATTTAGAAAAATCACCAAACACCGGAGACACGGTGGGACCAAATCCAGAATCCAGCCACTGAAGTTCGCCTTCGGACGTACGTGCAGATTCACTCGTTTTGCTAGCCGATACCGTGGCACAAGCACATATCGTTAAAGCAGCCGCGATTGAAATTGTTTTCTTGATAAACATGTAATTTATCCAATTAAGTTACTGTAGACTCAATTTACACCCGATCATGTAGTCGTTAGAATTCTCTGGCTGATTGAAACATTATCCTGTACGACTGAGTTTATGGAAAAAGCACTTAACATCGTTCTACGCCAACTTCATGTATCGGGTGCTGTAGTGCTAAACCAATGGCACCCAGTTCCATGGGCGATAGAGGTGCCTGATTCAAGCACTCTTAATCAGCAAATGAATGTCGGATCTGAGGTATCGGTAGTCCCCTTCCATATTGCCCACAGAGGAGAGTTTTCATTTCAATCGGTTCAAGGCACAACGGAATTAGTTAGAGAAAATGAGATGGTGATTTGTGCAAACGGCAGCGGACACATCATTAGCCATGGGGACTACTTGAACACTGATACCTTTGAAGATGTAATGAATACTGATTCGTTTTCTGAAAACTCAAGCAAAGGTGAAGTAACAAACGTAATCTGTGGCGTTTTCACCCTGCGCAATGCTAACTTAAACCCTCTGGTTTCTGCTTTGCCAAACCAACTGGTAGTAAACCTGGACGGTGAAAACAGCTCACCTGCCTTAACTCACCTATTAGCCTTGCTGAGAGCGGAATTGAGCCTGGCGCGCAGTGCGAAATCCTATATGCTGGAACGTGTATTGGAATTACTGTATGCCGAATCTGTACGAGTCTATGCAGAAACAGCAGGTGATTTGGCTCCCTCCTGGCTTGCCGCCATCAAAGATCAACGTATTGCCTCTGCGCTCAGTTTTATTCACTCTAACTTAAACGAAGAATTGAACATTGACAGAATCGCAGAGACCGCTTCACTGTCCAGCTCCCGATTCTCATCTACTTTTCGCGACCTGATGGGAATAGCCCCAATGACGTACATTACACGCCAACGGCTCGAACATGCCGCAACTTTATTACTTAATTCTGAGCTTTCCGTTCAAGCCACCGCCTTTAAAAGTGGTTATAAGAGCGTGCCTTCATTTAACAAAGCATTCATTAAACAGTTTGGTTCAAGCCCATCTGAATGGCGGCGTGCGCATAAGGTCTAACTAAATATTCTCACAGACATAACGCTGTGGTTTTTTTGGATGTGGAAATACTCTACACGTGTAGAGTCAATCTGAGGGCTCCGTCGATTCTCTACACGTGTAGAGTTAATTATGTATTCCGCCGTTGTTGGTTCGGCGATACCGGTAACCACTTGTGGATTTTGCTCAAACCGACCCATCGGATAACGGACATCTCGCCCTTTCGCATCTATAATTCGAAACCGGAAGCGCGTGGGTGAAAGCTTGTGAACCTTATCGTACGACTCGCGATCGCAACGCAGTGATTTCTCGAACTCGAACTGATTTGTTTCATTACGGCGCTGCTGTCGGATAAACCCATCGTCGAGTTTCTGAGGATCGGTATCGACTCGCTCTAAGGTGTAGCCGCCTTC
>JAHQVR010000320.1 GCA_019634245.1 Gammaproteobacteria bacterium | reverse complement strand
GGCTGCGAACAGAGACCCTTCAAGGTTCAGCCATGCCAACCAATTTAACCCTGCTCGAACCGACAGTGGACATGTGTCACTTGGTGCTGGCACACATTTCTGTGTGGGTGCAGCTCTAGCTAATTTAGAATTAAAAATGGCGCTACAAACCTTGTTTACGCGATTGCCAAACTTACAGTTGGTGCACCCACCAGAATTTAAGGATTTGTATCATTTTCACGGCTTGGAGTCTTTGGAGGTAATGTGGTAATGATCTATCCCCACAGCAATGAAACTTGTCGTCCGCACTACGACGCTCGTTTGTCTCAACGATATTTAGAAAGTGTGTGGTTCCAATGGTTTTTACCATCGTGAATTTACTAGGTTGTGTCCAGCAGCCTTCCTGAGTTAGTGGCGACGACTGCGGATCAGCAACCAAATACCTGTTAGCACCATCAACAAGCCCGGCACCAAGTAAAACAGAGATTCAAACCACAAACCCGTCGTCGAGTCGATACGCACGTCTTGAGGATGGTCAATGGAAAAACGCACGGCAACCCGCTCACCTATTTCATAAGCTGCTGGATAACGCCCCACATTGGTCGTGGCTTCGGCTTCGGAGCCCAGTGTGTTGCTGAAGCGAACCACCGGGTACAAGATCGCTGTCTTTGACGGGTTACTTACGCCGGTCTTATCGGTGTATCCGACGACCACGGCATCGGTGGAGATCGACGTAGAAACATAAGTCTGAACAGCGCGATATTTTCCCAGGCCGTTACTCAAGGGCAGCAACCCTAAAAGTAACAAACACAGACCGAGGATTTTCCAATTGATCTGCCAGGGAAAACGCACGATTACATCAATCCATAAAAGGGTTGAATATCGACACAATCACCCGGCTCCACCTTCGCCATCTCCGGTGCCAGAACGATCATACAATTAGCCAGACACATCGAGCTCAAACGCCCAGCACCCTGCTTACCGGTGCTGATAACCACTAATTTGCCATCCGCATCCCGACTGAATATTCCGCGTTGATATTCCACACGTCCTTGAGTTTTGCGTAATGATGAACGACACTCTGCAGGGAATTGAACCGGGGTAACGTCATGGATTCCCATCAATGTCTTTATGGCAGGTTGGACAAACTCCAAAAAGGTCACCATCACCGCCACGGGATTGCCAGGTAGACCAAAAAAAAGGGCATCTCCCATATTTCCTACGGCTAAGGGCCGTCCAGGCCGCATGGCAATTTTCCAAAACGCCACATCACCTAAGTTTTGAAACACCCGGCTGACGTAGTCGGCATCACCGGCCGACACACCCCCAGACGACACAATGACATCAGCCGATTTTGAGGCTTCTAGTAGAACCTTGCGGGTAGCCGCCTCGCTGTCTGGCACGACACCTAGATCGATCGTAGTCACCCCCAGTTTGCTTAACATACCCATCAATGTGTAACGGTTACTATCAAACAGCAAACCCGGTGCGAGGGACTCTCCCGCATGATCATCTAACGTTCTAAGCTCATCGCCGGTGGTGAAAAAAGCCACCGTCGGGGGAGCATACACTCTCACTTCATTGATCCCCAGGGAGGCAATCAGCCCAGCTTCGGCTGCGCCAATCTGGACACCTGGGGACAGCGCTTGTTCACCCAGCTTTATATCTTCCCCTGCTTGTCGCACATTTTTGCAGGCGACCACATCGCTATCTATAGTCACGGCCTCTGCGGTTGCCTCAACGTGTTCTTGAATAACTACGGTATCGGTGCCGTCAGGCATGATCGCACCGGTGAAAATACGAACCGCCTCGCCCAAGGCTACTGGGGGAGTGTAAGGCTGGCCCGCCCAGGCGGTGCCGAGTAAGTTCAACATCGCGGTGCCATTCTGAGGAATGCTGCCGCTGTGAATGGCATAGCCATCCATTGCCGAGTTAGTTTGTCCCGGTACGTTGATCGGTGACACCACGGGTTCAGCGAGTACGCGACCCAGCGAATCACGACAGGTCACAGATTCGATTTTTGCGATGGGACGCAACCGCGATTGCAACCGAGCTCGGGCTTCATCCACTGGCATCAGACCCACTTGTACTGGATCATCACACGATGGCTGTTTGTCGATCATAAAGACAGTATTTCCCTCTAAGACCGAGTATCCATTAAGGCGCGCTCCGCTGAGAGGCGTTCAGGCTCAGTGTTGATGTTTTGAAAACAAGCGGCGAACTCCGCCGATGGCACTTCAATCATGTTTTGCGAGCCATACCAGCGATCAATTTTGCGCTCTCCACTTTCAAGAAATTCATTTAATGATTGAGTGCATCGCCGTGAAACCACCGCGAATACAGGCTGCATACGTAGTCCATCGTGTGCCACTGCTATATCAGAATTGGCGTCCAACAAGGCATACCCCATATGATCCAGCAAATTCGGTGTAATAAACGGTGAGTCGCACGGGCACATGAAAACATAGTCGGTATTCATGCTGCCTAGCGCCGCAGACAGCCCGGCCAAAGGCCCTAAATGCCCACTCAAAGTGTCGGCTACCACGGGCACACCCAGCAACTGATAGCGGTCCAAATTGCGATTCGCATTGATCACTAGCGAATGTACCGACGCAACGAGAGCATCGACAACCCAACTCGCCATTGGTTTGTTATTAATACAGACCAATCCTTTGTCCTGCCCACCCATACGGCGGGCCAGCCCACCAGCTAACACCACAGCTCCGAGGCTCTTATTTTGCTGTTCAAGTCTGTGTTTAAATGAGTTCATTATTAAGCTGTTGTACTCGACGCCACTGTCCAGTTGACTCCGTTAGGCGGCACTCCCTCTATCATCCAGTTGGGAAAAATAGTCTGCTAAAAACCGGGCAAACGATTCATCAGAGCTTTGCTGATCCATCTGTGCAAATTTATGCTCAGACTCCGCCACACTCGATTCGATGTCTGCTAGTAATTCTCGATCGCTCTCGGCTGCTAGGAGTTGCTGGTGATGCTGGGTTGAAGAACTTTGTGCAAAGCTATAAAACGATCCATTCTGACGCATACTATCCAGCACTTGCGTAGAGGGCATCAGTGTCGGGTCCGCAAGCTTTGCCTGCTGATTTTTCAACGCCTGTTGATAGCTCTCATCGCCTTCAGTTTGGGCAAGATAATCTGCTATCGGCGCCATAGAGCTGAGAATCTCAGCAGCCCATTCTTTCAATTTGCGACTACCCGTAGGTGTGGCTAAGGCAATTCCGGCTTCACGTCCGCGATGCGCAACAGCCAACATATTCGCACCGTTCATGCTCATTTCCGATACTTCTAACGGCGGGCTGTCCGCTAAGAAACTGAACATCATCATCAGTTCGAGAAATTGCAGTGTCATCAAATCTAATCCGACACTATGGAATGGGCTGACATCGAGCGAGCGCAACTCTATGTACTGGATGCCACGTCTATGCATCGCCAGCAACGGCATCTCACCAGCTTGCGGAATCTGTTTTGGTCGAACACTACTGTAATACTCGTTCTCGATCTGTAACCGATTGGTATTCAGCTGCAAATAGCGCCCATGCTGATCGACCACCCCTAACGAGTCATAGGCAGGATGTTTTGTGGTGACATGCGACAATAAGTCGTCTATGTAGGTGCGAAAACAATCATGCCGAACCGACAGATCAATGCTGTCGTCCTCTCTATAGGAATAGCCGATATTGCCCTGGCGAAGTGACGTACCCGTGGGTTCATATAACGTAGTATCGTTAAAAATCTCTAATCCACTAGCCTCTTCTGCTGTGACGAACGAATGGCAAACCGCGGGAGAGGATCCAAACAGATAGGGCACTAACCAGCCTATTCGCAGTAAATTGCGCGACATGTGAAAGTAACTGGTAGTGGCATCATCCATGGAGGCCGATTGCCCAAACGCCGAGATACTGCTTGGAGAGGGTGGCGGCTGATGCCAACTGGCTGATTTTTTCAAGGCAGCTTCGGGCATGGAGTAGTTGAAATGAATACCCGCGATGGCTTGCATCTTTCGACCATAGCGCAGCCCTAAACCGCGTCTGTAGATATTCTTCATTCGCCCATTGTGAGAATGACCATACTCCGCTATGCGAACACTGGATTCACCACTTAGTATGCACGGCATGCTGGTGTTCCAAAGCATTTCACGATTCGGCAAATGCCTGACCACATAGTGATGAATACTCGTGAGATAATCCAACGCGCTTTGCGCAGAATTACACGGTGGTGTCACCATTTCCAATAACGCTTCACTGAAATCTGTAGTGATTTTGGGATTGGTCAGCGCGCGGCCAAATGCTCGCGGATGATCCGTTTGAGAGATGCCTCCTTCGGCGTTTACGCGTAGAGACTCTTTCTCAAGTCCAATACGACGATGAGCAAACAGTGAATCCGGCTGAGACGAAACTTCGGCTAGGCGCTGAGCAACTTCTGGATACAACATGAGAGTTCCAATAATATTCATTTTCAGTGTAACTCAAGGTCACCAGTTATGAGTAATTTGCCGCTGTTGAATTACAAACGGGCGGGCACTGGCCCAACCATGGTTATCTTGCATGGCCTGCTGGGAAGTTTGGATAATTTTCGTTCCGTCGGATTGCACTTGGAGCGGTATTTCGATGTGCTTCGGATTGATTTACCTGCTCACGGGGAATCCCCCTCTCTTCCAGAGATCAATTTACTTTCCATGAGTGATGCCTTGCGTCACACTTTGGACACACTGGATGTCAACCACTGTCATCTCCTTGGGCATTCACTGGGAGGAAAAGTGGCAATGCAATTAGCCTCTGTCCTACCTGCCGAGCAGCTCAAAAGTCTACTCGTGGTAGACATTGCCCCACGAGACTATCCGGAACTGCACACCCCCATTCTCGAGGCACTAAGCTCAATCGATCTGACCCATTTAACGAGCCGCCGGCAGGCAGAAGCAGAGTTACGCGGCAGCATAGTGGATGCGGGCATGCGAGCCTTTTTGTTAAAAGGGCTATACCGAACAACCAAAGATCAATGGGCCTGGCGCTTTGATATCAAGGGATTAAAAAAAGATTATCCTGAGCTATGTAAAGCCCCAGAAATTATCGAAGCCATTGAGGCGCCAACATTATTTATCAAAGGGGGTAACAGTGACTATCTCAGCGCGCAAGATGAATCAGAAATTCGACGACTATTTTCTAATCCTCGATTTAAAGAAATTGCCGGAACAGGCCACTGGCCTCACGCTGAGAAACCCGCTGTATTCACAGAGATGGTTCTGGATTTTGCACAGGTTCAACCATGAGTTCACTTAAAGACCAGCTATTGCAAGCAGGTTTTAAAGACAATAGCAAAACAGCCAAACGTTCTCACACCAGACGCTCGCTTTCAAAGCACGAGCAACAAGAGGCTGAGCGAAAAAAAAGCGCAGCAGATACTGCCGAGCGGAAAGCCACAAAGAAAAAGATCGCCACTTTAATCACTGAGAACCAACTAAAAGACTATGCGGGTGATATTGCCTACCATTACACGGCAAACAAACGCATTCGACAAATCTATGTCACCGAGGCGGTTCATAAAAATCTCAGTGATGGCCAGTTAGTGATAACTCGGCTCAACGGCAACACCCATTTAATCCATACGGATGTAGCCAAAAGCATTCTTGAATTGAACCCTGAATGGGCGGTATTTGATCCAGCAAATACCGATGGATCCGATTCAACGAACACTGAAGAGGGCTATGAAGACTATCCGGTCCCGGATGATTTGAAGTGGTAGACAACAGTTTTTATTGGTTCGATTACGAAACCTTTGGCAAATCTCCTCAATGGGATAAACCGGCTCAGTTCGCCGGTGTACGAACAGACCAAAATCTGAAGATCATTGGCGAGCCACTGATGTTGTTTTGCCAACCTCAAAGCGATTATTTACCAGACCCCGAGGCCAGCCGAATTACCGGCCTAAAGCCAACGGAGTTAAAACACACCGGTTTAATAGAACCCGACTTTATCGCCAAAGTAGTGGCAGAACTAGGATATCCTGGTACCTGCTCAGTCGGCTATAACAGCATACGCTTTGATGACGAGTTTACTCGACACACACTCTACAGAAACTTTCACGACCCCTATGAGTATGAGTGGAAAGACGGCAACTCTCGTTGGGATCTACTCGATGTCGTTCGCCTAACACGAGCCTTGAGGCCCGACGGCATCGAGTGGCCGATCAACGACGATGGCAAGCCGAGTAACAAGCTAGAGCACTTGAGTGCTGCGAATAATATTCAGCATGAAGCCGCGCATGATGCGCTGTCGGATGTGACCGCAACGATCGACATCGCCAAATTGATCAAACAATCGGCACCGAAATTATTCCGCTATGCACTGGAACACCGCGATAAACAAAGTGTTGCAGAAATACTCAACGTTCGGAGGCAAAAACCGTGTATCCATGTCTCGGGTATGGTGCCCTCTGAATTCGGTCATGTCTCGATCGTGTTACCCATTGCGAGAGTACCCAACAACAACAATGGGGTCATCGTTCTTGATTTACGTACAGACCCAGCTGAACTGGCTGATCTATCAGCAGCCCAGATTGCTGAAAGAGTGTTCATAAAAGACGCTGAATTATCCGGCACAACTCGGCTACATATCCGCACAATACAAATAAACAAATGCCCGGTTCTTGTGCCCATTCAGACGCTTAGGGATCAGGATGCTGAGCGATTGGGCATAGATAAAAGCACCCAACTGGCCAGAGCCAATCAGTGGCATCAACTTCCCACAGAGCGTATTGCGAAAAACATGGTCGACGCGGTTTCAAACCGGGTTTTCACTGCAAGCTCTGACACCGAAGGTAATTTATACGGCGGTGGGTTTCTCTCTCCAGCCGACAAAACCTTGTGCAGCAAGATTCGACAGGCACAGCCACACCAATTGAGCCAGTTTGCCAATTTATTTGATGATCCCCGTTACAACGAATTGCTCTTTCGTTACCGCGGTCGCCACTTCCCCGACACGCTGAATGAGGAAGAAAACATCGACTGGCAAGATCATAGACAGCGTCGACTTTATGCAGACAGCGCCGATTGGATCACCTTTTCTACGTTTGATGCCACGATGGACTCATTGGATTGGGCACCGGAGGAACAAGGACTCGTAGAGTCGCTCAGAGAGTACAGAGATAGCTTGTATAACGAACTTAAGTAGTTAAAACGACGGGCCTATCGAACCCTACACAAAATGTACGGTAGAGTTTGCCACGAAAAGCTCCAGACCCGTGATGAACCAAAGCCAAACCCGGGAGGTTAGCTTAATTGATTCGGCGGCCTCCACCATCCATAAAATCGGTACCGCTGGTGAGTGGGCGCAAAGTGCCAGTTACAAAGAAGGCGAAGAACAAGAAAAAGAAGATGAATTTTTCGTCCAAAAACCGAGGCATGAACACATGCAGGTAGATCAGAATGGGCAACACGGCGAGCACAAAACCATACAATGAATGGATATACACATTCATTATGTCGTGCATGATGTCCCGGCGATACACGCCGCTCATAACCATGGAGATCATCATGATAAGCACCAGAGGTACCAGCCCAGGAAGCATTTGTTGGATTCCAAAATCCAGGCTTACAAAGGCAGCCGCTAGAAACACACAACCAAACATCGCACATTCCACCGCCCCTTGCGCCAATTTGGGCAGCGAAAACTGACGAAAAAAACGCTGAAGCAGCGTTTCCCGATTCCAAGAATCGGTCAATTGAGCGAGCAAGGTGGCAATCACCAAAAAACCCCAAGATTTGAAGAATGGAGAATGCAGGGTTTTTCTTCCTGCGACAACGCCCATTTTATACTTTCGACTGTTACACAACTGTAAAACACCCATGAATTCTGTGGCAAAAGTGTGATGCAGTCTTGAGATCAAAACTCTGCCAGTCACAAAACCCTTCTGCTACCATCTGGCTTCCATGTCGCAGCAACGTATAAAACTGTATCAAGGCTCGGTAACCGAGTGCAGCTATCTTCCGGATCGTCAGGCGATAAATATTTACGCAGATCCTCATCACCCTCAGCCACGCCAGGTCTATAACCAACTGATTAAAAGAGGTTTTAGACGCTCCGGCGAGTATGTTTACCGGCCTGGTTGCACGCATTGCTCGGCGTGCATCCCAGTTAGAATTCTGTGCGATGAATTTCAGCCCAGACGCACCGATCGTAGAAATCGAAAGAAGAACGCCTCACTATCCGTCGATTTCAAACCCGCCCGATTTTCAGATCAATACTTTGAGCTGTACCGACGGTATTTATCAGCGAGGCATCCCAACGGCGGTATGGATAATCCGGAGCCCATCGATTTTGAGCGCTTTTTACTCAACCCCTGGGGTGAAACGCTGTTTGTTGAAATACGAGATGATCAAAGGTTGGTAGCAGTAGCCGTCACGGATGCTACGTCAGACGGCTTGTCGGCGGTCTACACCTTTTTCGATCCAGACTATTCGGATAGAGCTTTGGGAAAATTTTGTATTCTCGAACAAATTGAATTGTGCAAATCGATGAATTTTCCTTATCTCTACTTAGGCTTCTGGGTCGATGCTTGCCAAAAGATGCAGTACAAAATCGAATTTATGCCCCAAGAACATTTCGATGGGCAGACATGGTCTCGATATGACGGGGCCGGATCTGAATAACGCCAGACTGCCCAATTGGGTGTGTTTGAATCGGGTGGGTCGTGCAGCAGAGCGACTGAACGGCGAAGCTGTGAACGGTAACTGCCGAAGGTTAACTTCCAACCGCCAGCCAGTGGACGAGGTGGAGTGTCGACCCAACGATACCCAAGGCAGTCAGTTTTTAGGGGTCCGTGAGGCCTGTTCAATACCATGCAGGTAAAGATCGTACATGTTGGCAGGCCCCCACTCTTCGCGCAGAGCGGTAAACAGTTTCGCAGCCAAAGCCCAATCGCCAGCTTTGCTAGCCGCCATAGCTTGACGATGTAGTTCCAGCTGATCGACTAATTTTTCATCAGCCGTGGCAACCAAACCCAGCGGCTGATACATAGTCACTGGCTTTTTACGTCCCTTCACAACCACGGTATCCAGCTCACGAAACAGCATATCGGGCAAATCGGCAACGGTTTTGTCCGACACTACAATGGGAACACCATACTTTCGAGTCTGCGCTTCCAGTCGTTGTGCCACATTTACCGTATCACCCACCACCGTGTAGTCCATTCGATATTCAGAGCCCAATGTACCCACATTGGCTAAACCAGTACTCACGCCAACGCCGACCAAAATTTCAGGTAAATCAGCTTCTCGAAAACGCTCGTTTAGCTCGTAAATCTCATTTTGAATGTCCATGGCCGCGGCAAGTGCATCGAAAGCATGCGTTGTACTACGAGCCGGCGCGCCCCAAACAGCCATGACGCTATCGCCCATATATTTATCGATAGTTCCGCGATGCCGAACAATAATTTTACTGGCTAGGGAGAAAAAACTATTCAGCCAGGTGGCCACTTCCGTGGACTCTAGCTGTTCGCTGATCGCGCTAAACCCGACCACATCGCAGAACAACACACTGATCTCTCTCTCTTCACCGCGCAAACCCATTGCATTGGGATCCCGTGAATACTCTTGCGCCAGTTCTGGTGGCACGTACTGACTCAGCAGCGACGCGAAGCGTTTTCGATCCCTTACTTCGACGATATAGGACAACAACACGTAGAGCACGAACAACACGAACAATGTGAGCATGGCAAATTCGAGCGGGATGGGCGTATCGTGCCCGGCATCGAAATACAGATACACCGTTGCCAAGGCGGCTACTGCGGCCAGAAACGAGCCACCAATGAGTCGAAACCAGGGCATTAACAATGCGAGCAAGGTGGCAATGACAACGCTTATCCAAAACACTCGGCCCAATTCATTGGGTCCGAACAAATTAAACGAATTTCCGCCGCGAATCTTCAGCGAAAAAAATTGGCCTGAGTCTGCATCATCTCCCTGCCAGTCAAAGTCGAAATACAGACGAAAGACACCCAGGCCGGTGAATATCAATAATTGGAGTGCGAGCAGCAACGCCAAACTAAAAGCGACATTGCGACGGCTCGGGTTGTAGTACGGAATATTCAAGATAAAAATGATGCGCGGCGGTGTCGAAGGTGGATCACGCAACACCCTCTCACAACGATGCGCGAAGGTTAGCACAGGTATCCTGTACTATCGTCGATTGTCTTCGTTCTGCTTGTTCATTTTATGACCATTGCAGAGTCAATCTTTCAAAGACAGGCCATCAAACCATGAAACAACCCGTTGCATTAGTCACTGGCGGAATCGGCGGTCTCGGCACCGCCATTTGCGAAGAACTTGCCCAACAGGGTTTGCGCGTCTACGCCAATTACTTGCCCGATTTGGAAGAAACCGCCCATCAGTGGCAACAAACCTTAGCTCAACACAACATCCACTGTGGCATCCTCAAAGGAGATGTCACTTCAGAAGCCTCTGTCGCTGACATGGTGGACACATTGCACCAAAAGCACGATAGCGTTGCCGTACTCGTTAACAACGCAGGAATTACCCGCGATGCCACTCTAAAAAATCTATCCCACCAAGATTGGTACTCCGTGATCGATACGAATCTATCTAGCTTGTATCGAGTCACCAAGCCCCTATTAGAACCCATGCTCAAGGTGGGCTCCGGGCGTATCATCAATATCTCATCGGTGAGCGCCCAACAAGGGCAATTTGGCCAAACCAATTACGCTGCAGCAAAAGCCGGTGTTCATGGGTTTACAAAAGCCTTGGCGAAGGAAGTGGCCGCAAAAGGTATAACGGTGAACACGGTTTCACCCGGCTTCGTTGATACCGAGATGGTCAAGACAATCCCTACAGAAGTACGAACCGAGCTATTAAGCAAAATTCCGGTAGGTAGAATGGCTCAGCCCGTTGAGATAGCCAAAGCTGTGGCGTACCTTGCCTCAGAACACGCCGGTTACGTGACGGGCAGTGAACTATCGATTAATGGTGGCCTGCATATGTTTTAGCCAGACCATCTGGATTCATTGAACAACTCTAGAACGATGTCGTGCAATGTCGGGGTCGCAGCCGCCAGCACAGAGGTGGTGTCCAACGTAACAGGCTGCCCCTGAAGATCGGTGATCACTCCCCCAGCCTCCCGAATGGCGACGGTCAAAGCGGCTATGTCAAGGATATTGACATCCGACTCCACCACCACGTCACACTGACCTGAGCACAGCTGATGGTAGTGGGTGAAATCACCATACCCTCTGACCCGCTTTACCGATTGTACGAGTACCGCGAGCTGATGCCATGAATCTGCTTGACTGGCCAAACGGGTCAGGTTGCCCGTCGAAAGATAGACATCGTGCAGCGCATCGACACCACTGGTTTGGCACGGCACGCCATTGAGACTAACGCCCACACCTTTCATGGCGACTAACTGCTCACCATAGGAGGGCGCGTTTGACACTCCGACGATCAATTCATCGTCGTCAAGCAACGCTATTTGTGTTGAGAAATAGCGCATGCCCCGCACAAAGCTTTTGGTGCCATCAATCGGATCAACCAGCCAGCACAGGTGGCCATCACCAACCTTACCCGTTTCTTCGCCAAAAAAACTGACATCCGGGTGGGCTTGTTGTAACACACTTCGAATTTTCACTTCGGCGGCTACATCCACTTCGGTCACGGGAGATTGATCTGATTTGTGACTGACGGTCCAATCACCACTGAGTTGAAAACCACTGATGACGTCAGCTGCCGCATTGACCGCCGTTGTCGCCGAGGTGCAGTAATGTTTGATAGTTGCGATATCCATAACTCGATTATATGCGCACTGAGCAGATTCAACATTTTTGATTAACACCCGTTAGACTGGCGCACCTTGCTATCTAATGTCTCAGGCGCACGTCCTACCATGGCTCTAAACCCTCAACAACGGGCAGCTGTTGAACATAGCGACACACCCCTGCTAGTGCTGGCCGGAGCAGGCAGTGGAAAAACGGGAGTGATCATTGAAAAAATCGCCCACCTGGTGACGATCAAAGGTTACGACCCAAAGAGCATTATTGCTGTCACCTTCACGAACAAAGCCGCACAAGAAATGCGGGAGCGTCTAAGAAAAAAGTTGGACGCCCCCACCGTCAAAAAACTTTCAATATCCACATTCCATCGCTTGGGTTTGACTATGTTGCGGGGTCACAAGGTCGAGGCCGGGTTACGCGCCGGTTTTACGATACTAGATCAATCAGACGCCGCCGCCGCTCTTAAAGAGATCATCAACGAGCATAAAAGCACGTTAGAAGAGCGCGACGTGCAGAACAGAATTTCCCAGTGGAAGAATGGCTTTATCTCAGCAGATCAAGCACTCCGAGAGGCTGTGGATGGTAAGGATCAAACGATAGCCAAGTTATATGCAATCTATGACCAATGGCTAAGAGCCTGCAATTCGGTAGATTTTGATGATCTAATCAAACTACCTGTGGAAATACTGCAATCACATCCAGATATTCATCGCAGCTGGAATGAGCGCGTCAGGCACCTGCTCATAGATGAGTATCAAGATACCAACGCGGCACAGTATGCGTTAGTGCAATTGCTCGTTGACAAGTTTGGTAGCCTGACCGCAGTTGGCGATGATGATCAATCCATTTATTCATGGCGCGGTGCCAGGCCGGACAACCTAATATCACTTAAAAACGATTATCCGAACCTGGAGGTAATTAAACTGGAGCAAAACTATCGCTCCTCTCAGCGAATTCTTCGTTGTGCAAACGCGGTCATCAGTAAAAACCCACATATTTTTGAAAAAAAACTATGGAGCCACCTTGGCCTAGGGGATGAACTACGCGTGTCTACCTGCCGTCACGCACCCGATGAAGCCGACTGGGTCGCGGGACAGATTCTCACTCGACATTTTCAGTTGGGCACCAAGTTTGGCGATTTCGCCATTTTGTATCGAAGTAATTTTCAATCACGTTTGTTTGAACAAGCGCTGCGTGAAAAATCCATTGCCTACAGTATCACTGGCGGTAAATCCTTTTTTGACTACACAGAAATCAAAGACCTTCTGGCGTACTTAAAATTACTCGTCAATACGGACGACGACACCGCGTTCTTGCGCTGCATCAATACGCCACGCCGAGATATCGGTCCGGATACGCTAACCAAATTAGGTCTACACGCACGCCACTGCAAACTGAGTCTATTCGACGCTTGTTTGGACCAAGCGCTGCCCGAACACCTCTCCAATAGAGCAGTCAAAAACGTACAGCGTTTTGCTCACTTTATGGTGCTCGCAGCTGATAACGCCAAGCGAGGAGATTTGATGAAGGTGATCACCGGTCTAATAGATGACATTGACTACCGTGATTGGATGGACAATCAGGCCGATGGTGACAAACAACGCGAACGAATGCACTTAAACGTGGATGAGTTGCTGTCCTGGATTCGCAGGCTTACCTCCGACGATGAAAATCAGGAACGCTCTCTAGAGGACATTGTCGGGCAACTATCCTTACACGATATGCTCTCTCATCAAGAGGAGGAACAGCGAGAGGACCAGGTTCAGCTAATGACATTACACGCCGCCAAAGGGCTCGAATTTCCTCATGTTTTTTTAGTCGGCATGGAAGAAGACATCCTGCCGCACCGAAACAGTCAAGACGATACAGCTTTGGAAGAGGAGCGTCGCCTAGCTTATGTAGGCATGACACGCGCGAAATCAACTCTGACGATGACTCGAGCTCGCACTCGACAAAATCGCGGCGATATCAATGCCTGCGAACCCAGCCGGTTTATTGACGATTTACCCACCGAAGATGTCATTTTTCTCGGGGGCGAAAACGCCGAAGCGGGTGAATCAAGGCGCAACGCCGGTAGAGAGGCTCTGGCCAACATTCGCGCCATGCTGACACAGGACTAGTTGGGTGCGATCGCGCCTGCCAGGACACCGCAAAACACCGCTAGTTTCCGATCACCGGGCACTTGAAAAGGCGTATGGATTGCATAACTTAGGGTCATGAGCAATAAGAAAATCACCTCCGAAATCGTGGATGCAGGGATGCAAACAGAAGATTCAGCAGATAGTCCAGACACCGCCACCGAACAGGGTTTAATTCTTCCGAATCAGAACTTACCTGAACGACTGTTGCTGCTGCCCATATTTGAACGCCCATTTTTTCCTGCTCAAGTGCAACCGCTGATCGTAGATGAAGAGCCCTGGAGTGACACCTTTGCCCAACTGCAAAAAATGAATCAACATTTGCTGGGCCTCTCTTATGCCGGTGACAGCGATTCAGCCGCTGACACAACCCCCGCAGAGTTTGCTCGAATTGGCTGTGTCGTGCGGTTACACAATGTGGTTCATAGCAATGGGAAAATTCAGTTTATTGCACAAGGCCTGCAGCGGTTTCGCATCAATCAGTGGATTCACGACAAGCCGCCATTCGCAGCAGAGGTGACCTACCCCGATGAGGCGGTTCAAAATACGAAGGAAATAAAAGCCTATGCGATGGCCTTGATTCAAGTGATCAAAGAGCTCATTCCACTCAATCCGCTGTACAACGAAGAACTCAAAAACTTTCTAAATCATTTCAATTTAAATGAACCCTCGCCATTGGCGGATTTCGCCGCTGCCATAACAACGGCCCCCGGCACCGATCTACAAGGGATTTTGGATACCGTTGCGTTGCAGAAGCGGATGGAAAAAGTACTGGTATTACTTCACAAAGAGTTGGAAGTTGCTCGGCTGCAGAGCGAGATCCGCTCTGAAGTAGAACAAAAGATGACCAAACACCAGCGAGAATTCTTCTTACGAGAAGAGCTCAAAGTAATACAGCGCGAACTGGGCATCGCTAAAGATGACAGAACTGCCGATATCGATGAATTTAAGCAAAGGATGGAAAAAGCGGATCCACCCGAACACGTCACCAAGCGCTTCGACGAAGAAATCACGAAAATGTCGATTCTCGAAACCGGTTCTCCAGAGTATGGTGTAACCCGCAATTATGTGGATTGGTTAAGCTCCCTTCCCTGGGGTATCCACAGTTCCGACAATTACGATCTTGATGACGCTCGCACAGTTCTTGATCGCGATCATGCCGGGTTAAGCGACATCAAAGATCGCATATTGGAATTTTTAGCGATGGGTTCTTTTCGCGGCGAAGTTGGCGGATCGATCTTGTTGTTTGTCGGACCACCCGGTGTGGGAAAAACGTCCATTGGTAAATCCATAGCCGAATGCTTGGGCCGGGAGTTTTATCGCTTCAGCGTTGGCGGCATGCGTGACGAGGCAGAGATTAAAGGCCATAGGCGCACGTATATCGGTGCCATGCCAGGCAAACTTGTGCAAGCTCTTAAACAGGTGCAGGTCAGCAACCCAGTGATCATGCTCGATGAAATCGACAAAATGGGTGCGTCTTACAATGGTGATCCCGCCTCCGCGATGCTCGAAGTTCTCGACCCAGAGCAGAACAGTGAGTTTCTCGACCATTACCTAGATGTTCGAGTGGATTTATCAAACGTGCTATTCGTGTGTACCGCCAATCAGCTCGACACGATTCCAAAACCATTACTCGACCGCATGGATGTTATTCGGCTTGCAGGTTATATCACCGCAGAAAAACTGGAAATAGCGCGACGCCATCTGTGGCCTCGTCTGCTTAAGCGCAATAAAGTCAAAGCCTCTCAAGTTAAGATTTCCAACTCGGCTCTGCGATCACTGATTGAAGGCTATGCAAGGGAGGCTGGCGTGCGCGGCCTGGAGAAATTGCTCCATCGGGTGTTGCGAAAAAGTATTGTCAAATTACTGGAAGGTGAGCAGAAGCTTAGTATCACCGGCCAAAACCTCGTGGAGTATGTGGGAGAGCCAGTGTTTAGAGGCGAAACACAGATCGCAGGTGTCGGTGTGGTTACCGGTTTGGCTTGGACAGCCATGGGAGGGGCAACCCTACCCATTGAGGCCACCGAAGTGCACACCAAGGACCGTGGGCTCAAACTCACAGGCCAACTGGGTAAGGTTATGAATGAGAGCGCACAAATTGCTCATAGCTATGTGACCAGCAACGCCGACTACTATGGTGTGGAAGATGAGTATTTTATGAGCGCTCATATGCATGTTCATGTACCAGAAGGTGCGACGCCCAAAGATGGCCCCAGTGCCGGCGTTACGATGGTCACAGCCATGCTTTCATTGGCATTGGATAAGCCGATTCGCAAACACATCGCCATGACCGGTGAAATAACGCTCACAGGCGAGGTACTCGCCGTGGGGGGAATTCGCGAAAAACTGATTGCTGCTCGCCGAGCCGGTATAAAAGAAGTGTTGCTACCCGAATCGAATGAACGCGATGTTCATGAGCTTCCCGAGTACATCACTGAAAACCTAGAGATCCATTTTGCCCAAACCTATGACGACGTATTCGATATTGTCTTTGGGTAATGCTCGCCGTGTGACAACTGGGCGGATACCAACGACGGAAAAAACGCCTTGCGGTGCGTGCCACTTAACTTAGCGAAGCACGATACCAGATAACGTCCGACCACAAGTGCCCTATGGGTAATGACGGGTAAACGCAAGTCGTATAGCAATGTCTGGAGCGGTATCCACAATGATATCTTCAAACACCGAGAAATCGAACCGAGTACCTTGTTGGGTAATGTAGCTTGAGTTCATAGAGAGCATTCCAGCAGTGGAACCAACCTCCTCCAAATCACTGTCCAGCGTGGCGGTATGCCAATCGAACTGCAGACCGACACTAACCGGAGGTATTACCTGCCATTGCCACGCAAGAGTTCCATAGGCCACGACAGACTGTTGCGCTTGAATCTCCCGTACTGACCCTGGTAGTAGCATTCCGACACTGCCAGCGAAGGCATGCCCCGCTCGTGGCTTCCACCAGCCAGTCTGTGCATCAACGAACGCATCGGTAGAACCACTACCTGTCCAATCGCTTAGAGAGCCCAAAGGTAGCTTCACGCCAGCTCGAAACAGCGTACTGTCTTGATCGCACCTCAAATACCTTTGGGCACCGACAAATGCATCGCCCAATCCACGGGCCGCCTGATCCAGCTCAAAACCGACACCTTCCGCAGTATTGTTTGACCAACCATAGTTCAGCTGATGAAAGGGGACTTCATCACGCCCCGCATCAGGAAGCCCAAAGACTTGGTGCCAATCGTCGATGGAGCGATCAAACCAACCTCTGGAATGAGCGACCCAACTACCGCTGGCTTCCAGTGCCCAACAGGAATTTAGACGCCGACTGTAGCGCACAGTGATTTGGGAAGTTTCTCCATCTAAGGTTAATCGTTGGCCTTGTTCATTCTCGCCCGCGACACCGCCCATAAACACATTATTGTGGGTAAGGCCTAGTTGAATAGACTGCTGGGTCGTGCGCAACGCTATTGCAGGTACGCCAAACAGAGCGTTGAATGGATCGTAGGCACGATGATGGACGAATTGAGGTTCGGCACTGGCACCACTGGCTAACAGAGTTGCCAATGCTGTAAGGATAAACCGCCAATTAAAAATTAAGAACACGCGCAATTATTAAAACCCACACTACGGCGGTCGCGACCCGTTGATCAAATTTCCGAGCGCATGTCTCGCTTCACGCGCTCAACACTCATCTGAGCATTTTGCGACTGCGGCGCTATCTCAAGAACTTCTTCAAAGGCCGCCAAGGCGCTGTCAAAATCACCTTTTTGATGAAAAATCAGCCCCAGACCAGAAATGGCTCCAAAATGCCTCGGCTCCAACGCCAGGGTTTTCTGGATATCAGCCACCGATGCATCCGGATTACCCATTAAATAGTGGATGGTGGCGCGTTTGTTCCAGGCCTCGGAAAAATTGGGCGAGCTATCCACCAATTGGTCGCTCAGCTTCAATGCCAGAATCAACTGTCCGGACTGCATAGCTCCAACCACTTGAGACATCAAGGCGTTGGCATTGTCGTCAGGCGCCGATAGCCAATGCTGCCAAATCTGAGACTCCACCAACGCACTCTGGGTAGCAGTTTCTGCTGTTTTTAACTCTTCAAAAAGCGTCGGCAGTGCAGGATCAGTCTGGTCTGCTAAGAGTGATTGTGGCGCGAAGAAGACAAAGAACAAACCACGTAATAACCACTGCCTCACAGTACCCTCTCCTTAAGCTCTATCTACCACTCTTTAAAAAAACACCCACTCATGGTTTTGAAATTAATTGGTCAACGGTTCTGAGTTATTGATCGACTCAGCCAACACTTTTGGATCACGGTAGCCAGGAACGCGCTCACCGTTGTCAAGGTAAATCAAAGGTGTCCCTCGCAGCCCGACTTTCTCAGCAAGGGCAACATGAGATTCAATAGGGTTTTCGCACGTTAACGACTTAATGCTTTTACCCGCCTTAGCATCGGTCATGGCCTGAAGCGGATCATCAGAACACCACACACTTTCAAGATTAGCCGCCGCATCAGAATTCAAGCCAGCACGCGGGAACAATAAATAGCGAACGCTAACACCGGCTTCAAGCAACGTATCGAGGTCTTGATGCAAGCGACGACAATAGCCGCAGGTGATGTCGGTGAATACCGTGATGGATCGCCCAGTGTCTTCCTTGGCTGGATAAACAATCATTTGATCTTCACCGATTTCTTCCAGCAGACCGAAATGTAAGCCGCCGAGTCTATTCTCGGTGAGGTTTGCGCGGGTGGCCAAATCGATAATCATGCCATCAATGAGGTGCGTCGCTGTGGCATCGAGATAGTAGATTTGACCTTCAGTAATGAGTTCATAAAGACCCTCAATGGGTCCAGGCTGAAGGCTCGTAACCGGTATGCCGGGTAGGTGAGTTTCAAGGTTTTTGCGAACCGTCGCTAAGGATTCATCATCCATTGCAACAGACAAACCTGGCCCGAAAGCCAACCCGATGATTACGATAAAAGCTGCGCTGAGTTTTTTCATCATTTATTCCCTATTCCCGACGATTCGTACCCTTTTGGGCTGAAAAGTTCCGGTTTTACGGCGTTGGCTACGATCGAATGTGGCCAAATTCGGATAAACCACACAGTATCATCAATTGGGGCTAGCCCCGCGGATGATGAGCACTATGCAAGCTCTTTAACCGAGTTGTGGCTACATGTGTATAAATCTGCGTAGTCGACAGATCACTGTGACCAAGCAATAGCTGCACCACTCGCAGATCAGCGTCGTGATTCACCAAATGAGTTGCGAACGCATGCCGCAAAGTATGGGGCGAAATGGATGCCCGGATGTCCGCAATGGCGGCATAGGCCTTGATACGGTGCCAGAAGGACTGTCGAGTCAAGGCTGAGCCTCGAGAAGATAAAAATAGTGCCTCTGTGGGTCCTTTCAAGAACGCATCCCGCGCTGTTTCCAGGTATCGACCCAACCAATGGTCGGCCACTTCTCCGATGGGTATCATGCGCTCTTTATTGCCCTTCCCCCAAACTCGCACCACTCCCTGCTGCCGATTGATTTGATCGACACTCAGCGACACCAGCTCTGATACCCGTAAGCCACAGCCATAGACAAGTTCCAACATAGCCTTGTCACGAATTCCCATCGCTTGGGTTGTGTCTGGCGCATCGAGTAGGTCAACCACCTCCGTCTCTGTCAGTGTGACTGGCAGCGGCCGACCAATGGACGGTGTTTCGACCAGAGCTGTGGGGTCTTCTTCAACGATGCGCTCACGCTTCAAAAACCCGTAAAATCGCCGCAGCGCCGAGAGCATGCGGGCGGCACTTCGAGAACTGCTGCCATCTTGAACCTTGTGGCCCAGGTAGGTCATCACATCACTACGCTCAGCCATACCCAGTGTCCGCTGCGTCTCCACCACGAGCCAATCCGCAAATAATTTTATATCTGATAAATAAGCGCTAATAGTGCGAGCACTTAAACCACGCTCGATCAACAACATATCGCCAAATTGAATCAGGAGCCGTGTATCTTCTTTACAGCGACTATCAACTTCACCCATGGCCTTAGAATAGTCGACCAGCGAGCAATCAATGTCGATTTGAGCGCTAATAATTGGTTACGCGTTGCCCACCGAAGGATGGATATTAAACTCCATGAACACTAAAAAGACCAACGATGCGGATCCTAGCGCTATTTCGATTGAAACAGCCTTAGCTCGCATAACCGCACTCCTGGAACCCCTAAGTGACTATGAGCGTAAATCGACTGATCAGGTAGGCGGACACATTCTAGCCAAGGATATTCAGGCGGAGATCAACGTTCCACCGTTCCGTTCAGCGGCGATGGATGGCTATGCGTTTCGGCATACCGATGCCCACCAAAGCCTGAGAGTGATAGACACCTCGCTCGCCGGGCACCCGTCTGGTGACACACTTAAACAGGGTGAATGTGTGCGAATCATGACGGGTGCCAGAGTGCCGGATGACGCAGACACAGTGGTTCAGCAAGAAAACATTTCCCGGCAGGGCGACACGATAGCCATCGATGTAATACCGGAATGCTCACTACATGTACGTCCTATCGGGTCGGACCAAACCGAAGGGACAACCTTACTCAAAAGAGGTGATCGATTGAGCGCCTCAGCATTAGCCATGCTCTCAGCACAAGGCATTACTCAGGTGGAGGTTTTTCGCCCAGTGCGAATTGGAATTTTTTCAACCGGCGATGAATTGGTCTCTGCAGAACAGCCTCTGAGTAAAGGTCAAATATATGACGCTAATCGCCCACTGCTTCACTCAGTGCTATCAGAGAAACCTGTAGAAATCATCGATTTAGGTGTGGTCGCAGACAATCTGTCTGATATCCAAGCAGTATTAGCAAAATCTGGCCAATTTGACCTATTAGTGTCCACCGGAGGGGTTTCGGTAGGAGATGCAGATTTCGTACGATCGGCTCTGAATCAGCTTGGCGACATCGATCTATGGAAGATAGCGGTAAAACCAGGCCGACCACTCACTTTTGGTCAATTGCATAGTGGCCCGGCGTTTTTTGGGCTACCGGGAAATCCAGTATCAGCCGCCATCACCTGCCTATTGTTTATATTCCCCGCCATTGATCATTTATTGCATCGGCCAGCTACAAAACGAATTGAAGTTCTGGCCCAGGCAGCAAACGCGTTGACCAAACTGCCTGGCCGGGTTGAATTTCAGCGAGCGGTTTTGACTTGCTCTGATCAGGGACAGCTACAAGTGGTCACAACGGGACTACAAGATTCACACGTGTTGACTTCCTTACATCAAGCCAATGCATTAGTCGTTCTACCCAGCGAATCGACGGGATGTAACGTGGGTGAATGGGTGTCTGTACTGCCACTGAATCAGTTTTCTGACTCGGTACTTTGAAGGCTTCACAGCGTGTCAATTCCAACGCTGCCACCTGACATCAGAGGGTAGATTCTATCGAAACTCGGCGCGAATTCCCCTTAAAATATAGGAAAAAGAGCACTTGCAGGTTTCTAGGAAAGGATACTAATTTCTAGGGATTGCTGGAATGGAAAAGCAAAAGGGGTGGCTATGCCACCCCTTTTGGTCTTAATACACTCTGCTGAACTATCGCTTTTTACGAGTAGCTCGCTTCTTGGTAGCTCGCTTCTTAGTAGCACGCTTCTTAGTAGCACGCTTCTTAGTAGCACGCTTCTTAGTAGCACGCTTCTTGGTTGCACGCTTCTTAGTAGCACGCTTCTTGGTTGCACGCTTCTTGGTTGCACGCTTCTTGGTTGCACGCTTCTTAGTAGCGCGCTTCTTGGTTGCACGCTTCTTAGTTGCTCGCTTTTT
>JAHQVR010000319.1 GCA_019634245.1 Gammaproteobacteria bacterium | reverse complement strand
AGCTTGATCTGTAAATCCGGGTTATCCAGTATCGATTGAAATACCGCTATTTTGGTTTGCCCGGGTGTCAGGATGAGTGTGGTCATAGGTGAGGGTGCACACGTTTGATAATGGTGTATTTCAACAAATTAATTGTTCTGGCATATCCTCTGTATAAGAGGGTTGAATCCAATTCGATAACTTAATTCGGCAGGATCTTCACAATCCCATAATGCAAAGTCTGCTACATGGCCAGCTTTAATTTCACCTTGTTGCGTCAGTCCCAGTGCTCGTGCCGCCTGTCGCGTGACTCCCAGCAGTGCTTCTTCGGGAGTCAGCCTGAAAAGGGTACAAGCCATATTCATGGTCAACAACAGTGAGCTCATCGGTGATGAGCCAGGATTGCAATCCGATGCTATTGCAATTGGTATTTGATAGTCTCTGAGTAGTGAAATCGGTGGCAGTTGTTTCTCCCTGAGTGTGTAGAAAGCACCGGGTAACAACACCGCAATGGTTCCGGCGTCCGCCATGGCTCGAGCGCCTGCTTCGTCAAGGTATTCAAGGTGGTCGGCTGAGAGTGCGTTGAATTTTGCAGCCAGCTGCGCACCTCCGCTCAATGAAAGTTGTTCAGCGTGCAGCTTTATTGGTAATGACAATTCATTAGCTTTTCGGAACACACGTTCAATTTGCGTTGTTGTGAAGGCAATAGACTCACAGAAACCGTCTACCGCGTCGACAAGGTTTTCTTTGGCTGCCAATTCCAGCGTGGGTATGCAAACTGTGTCGATGTAAGCGTCTGCCTGATCTTTGTATTCAACAGGTACTGCGTGTGCACCAAGATAACTGGTTTTTATCGTAACTGATCGTAGAGTGGCAATTTGTCGGGCAGCCCTTAACATATTTAGTTCAGTAGTGGTATCAAGCCCATAGCCTGATTTAATTTCTATTATTGCTACACCTTCAGACATTAACGCATCGATACGTGGCAAAGTCGCATTAACAAGGTCATCGACACTGGCATTGCGAGTCGCGGTAACTGTTGAAACAATTCCACCCCCTGAAGCCGCAATCTGCTCATAGCTAACACCGGTTAGACGCATTGCAAATTCACCGGCTCTGTGGCCAGCATGAACTATATGCGTATGGCAGTCTATCAATGACGGAGTTAACAACTTGCCGCGACAGTTTAGTGTCTCGTGGTTGCGAAATTGGGTTGGAAGTGCGCTTTGCGGACCGCACCATTCTATCAGGCCATCACTTGTTGCAACTGCAGCATGTTCTATCAGGCCATACGGCTCATTAGATGCAGAGCATGTAGCCAGTGTTGCGTTAATCAAAACACGCTGATTCATTGTAAGAATAGATTGCCATGAGACCTAAAGGTAAGAATGATAGTATGGGTCGGTAATTTTGGAGTCAAGCTATCAATGGTGAAACCTGATTCGAGTATTTGGGCACAGCATGCGTTAACCGCAGACGGTTGGCAAACAGATGTTAGTGTTCAAGTTGATTCGAACGGCATTATTTCCGAAGTTCGCGCAAACCAGAAACGTGTTGGTGACTGTGTTGGTATTCTTTTACCCGCTGTTGCGAACTTGCATAGTCATGCTTTTCAACGTGCTATGGCAGGTTTGACTGAGAGTCGCGGGCCTGACCCAAAGGATACATTTTGGAGTTGGCGAAAACTGATGTATTCGTTTTTGCAAAAACTAACCCCTAACGACGTAGAGTCTATCGCTACTTTTGGGCAAATGCAGATGCTCGAAGCTGGCTATGCATCCGTAGGCGAGTTTCATTATCTGCATCACCAGTCAGATGGCAGCCACTACGGGCAGCGTGCAGAAATGAGCGAACGAATAATATCGGCTGCAAACCAAAGTGGTATTGGGTTGACCTTACTACCAGTTTTATACGAACAGGGCGGTTGTGATGGACGAGCGCTAACGGGAGGCCAAAAAAGATTTGGAAACTCCATTGATGAGTTCGAAAAATTGTACAGCGATGCACAAACAATGATTTCAGAACAATCAAATCAATTTTCAATTGGCGTTGCACCGCATTCACTCAGAGCAGTTGCTCCCGACTCAATCGGGTTAGCAAAACAATTAGCTGGTGCAAAACCATTTCATATTCACGTTGCTGAACAACTTGCCGAAGTAGAGGAAATTCAGGCTACGTTGAATGCCAGACCAGTACAGTGGTTGCTCGACAATCATGATCTAGACACGACATGGTGTCTTATCCATGCTACACAAATGCTTCCAGACGAGACCAAAGAGCTGGCTAGAACCTGCGCTACTGTTGGTCTTTGTCCGATTACAGAATCCAATCTGGGGGATGGAATTTTTAATGGTGCGTTGTATGATCAATGCGGTGGTAGCTGGGGAATTGGCACCGATTCCAATGTGCGCATTGCCTTAAGCGAAGAATTGCGTACGCTAGAGTACACTCAACGCCTCATCGAACATAGCCGAGCTGTGTTCGCACATAAGAACCGTTCTTGCGGGCGAGTTCTGTTTGATGCGGCGCTTGCCGGGGGCGTACAAGCTTTGCAGAGAAATTCGGGTAGTATTTCTGCAGGCAGATCAGCCGACCTGTTGGCTTTGGATGTAACCTCTGCAGATTTTACCGTCACTAAAAACGACCAGTGGCTGGACGCATGGATATTTGCTGGAGACGATCGTCTCATTACCGATGTGTGGTCAGCGGGTGTAAAATTGGTTCGCAACGGTACGCATGTTGATCGTTCACGCATTGTACAGCGCTACCAGACAACACTGACATCTCTATTGGCGAAGCTGTAAGCACCAGTATAAGCCCTCCCCAAACTAACCCAAGCGGGTCCATTTAGCGCAATTGCTTGGCCTGGTCACGAAGCTGTTTGGTGGCCTGTAGTAGTGTATCTATTGATTTACTATTGATTTTGCCAGATTTTGAAGCAGTTCAACCAGTTATACAACAACCGAGCAGTTAAAATCGAAATTTCTGTGCGGTTAACTGGTATTGTCTTAAAATGGTCGGTAGCTGGGATTTGGTGTGTAGTTGAAGCTGCCACGTGCGGAATATCTTTGCCCGATCGATAGCAATAATGATACGAATCAAGACATTCTGGGTTGTATCCTTTCCAGGGTGACTTAAACCGGAGGAACTATGAAATTTAGTATGAACAAACTGGCTGTTATCACAGCAGGGATGTTGGCCACGTCTTATGCCAACGCAGACGAGTTAAAATTCGTGTGCTATCAAGATGCGAACGAATGTGATGTGTTATCTGAAATGGCCGAAGAATTCAAAGCTGAAACGGGGCACACAATTAACACAGAAATTGTTGGCTACGACATCATTAAGGAACAGTTCGAAAGTCAATTACAAACCGATGCCGCGCCAGATCTTGCCCGTGTAACCAATCTTGGTGGCCTGAACGAATATTATCTTGATCTTTCTCAATACGTTGATGCTGATGCCTGGGAAAAGAATTACGGCGCAACGTTGCCGTGGTTCCGCCAACCCGGTGGTGAAGATAAAGGCGTATACGGATGGATGACACAATTGACAGTAACGGGTCCTTACATCAACGTCACCATGTTTGAAGACGCCGATGTGGAAATTCTCGAAGAAGGAGCGTCATGGGATGACTGGGCAGAAGCGCTGCGCGAAGTCAAATCAGCTCTGGGTATTACTGCAGGTTTGGCAATGGATCGTACTGCTCACCGAATGGCTGGTCCTGCGTTTTCATACGGAGCGAAATTTTTCGATGATAACGGCACACCCATTCTTGTTGATGACGGATTTCGCAAGTTTGCAGAAACATTTGTTGGCTGGCACGAAGAAGGTTTGATGCCGGCCGAAGGCTGGCCTGCAGGTTCTGGCACACAATACAAAAATGCCGCTCCGTTGTTTTTAAGCGGAGATGTGGCCATGCATATGTCTGGTTCGTGGATGATCAACAACTACGCATCCAACATAAAAGACTTTGAATGGCGTGCCGTACCGATTCCCTGTGGCGAAGGTGGTTGTGGTGCAATGCCAGGTGGTGCGGCCATTACCGCATTCAAATCAACGAAGAGCCCTGAGGCTGCTGCCATGTTTATCGATTTTCTGGCAAAAGAAGAAAATGCTGCAAAATTTGCTGCGGCAACCAAAAATATCACCGCTCATCAGGGGCTTCAGCAAAGTGGCGTAGACTACGGCGATACATCACCTGCAGTTTCAGACGCTTTGTCAGTATTTGCAGCGAACGCCGGCAAAGCAGCTGAGAGCACCCCGCAAGCGTATGCGTTTCAAGGTTACGCCAAGAACGGCGTTATCTATGGAATAGTTCCAGACTACCTGACCAAGGCAATAACAGGTGAAATATCACTTGACGAAGCATTGACAAAAATCGATGCCGATGTCGCGGCAAAAATTGCCGAGTAATTGCTATCGCACAATAGCCATTGTATTGACTGGCAGGACTCACAATGAGGTTGCTTGCTAGCAATGGACTTTGAACTTACCGATACCCGGACCAGTCGTTTGGGTATCGGTACTTTCGGGTATTGATTGAAAGCCATCTACCTGGCGACAACTGTGATACGGCCCTGCAGTAGCCGATGGCATTGAAAACACGACATCATGCTTGACCCCATTCTCAACGCGTTTTCGAATACATCCTGGACGTTTGGTGCGCTGACCTATTTTATAATTGGTTTGTTGCTGTCCAGAACCTCTGGTGGGCTTGGCTCTCGTTTTATGTCGGCGCTGGGATGGCCCCTGGAACTGATACAAAAGTATCGTGGTTCCACTGGATTACCTTATCTGTTTTTGTTACCGAATATGCTGATATTCGGTATTTTCACTTTCGCGCCCATGTTTATCAATATGGGTTTCTCGGTCACAGATGGTCAAAGCATTAATTTCGACCAACGTACATATTCTGGTTCTGACAATTTTCAAAGATTGATGTCTGAAACCCAAATAGATACGGGGGGTGTAAATCAGGAAAACGAGAAATTCCTGTCAGCTGTAAAGCACACCGTTACCTTTGTGATATTTCAAGTGCCGATCATGGTGCTTGTTGCCCTGATTACCGCTCTGGTGCTTAACCGGGATATTGTTGGTCGCGGGTTTTGGCGCTCAATATTTTTCTACCCAGTGATGCTCAGTCCTGTTGTCGTCGGATTTTTGTGGACCTTAATACTAAAACGACAAGGCGTTTTATCACTAACGCTTATGCAGTGGGGCATCATTGATGAGCCTATCCAATGGCTTACCGATCCACGCTGGACCATGTTCTGGTCGGTATTTGTTTACACATGGGCTCACTTGGGTTTTTACATGTTAATTCTACTGGCCGGGCTGCAGGCAATACCAAAGGACTTGTATGAAGCGGCAAGTATGGATGGTACGTCTGATTGGCGTATTTTACGAAAAATTACGCTACCACTTTTAATGCCGACACTGTTGGTCGTGATGGTGTTGGCACTAATCAAGGCTTTTCAGGCGTTTGAAGAGTTGTACGCCATGCAAGTTAGCTGGATATCATTGGTTGCGTACATTTTCGAAGCATCTGGTTTACGGGGTCAACCAACCACGCATGGGTTAGGTGTTGCCGCAATGGCATCGTTACTCGTTGCCTTGGTACTCGTTTGTTTGTCTTTGTTGCAAATTGCATTGTCTGGCAGGCAGAACAGGACATGAGTGCTGTTTGGGATTTCTTGTCGCGCACCCAGGGCGGTAGTTATAACGGTGTCAAGCGATTAACTCTGACTGACTACTTGTGTTATTTGTATCTTGCTTTTGGCTTTCTGCTGATTTTTTTGCCGGTTTGCTGGATAGCGTTAAATTCGATCAAGTCAGACTTTCAGTTGGAAAAGCAAGACATATCGTTACTACCAACAGACTACCAGCGAGTGGGCCGAGGAACCGTTAACGGACCAAAGGGCCGTGAAATATTCTTTATCAAGGATTTGCCGGACTGGGTGCTTAACTGGTCAGATCTGCGTGCTGAAGAAAAAGCGCTTCACGATCCGACCGGGTTCATAGCAAATTCCTCCGGGCCTGAATTTTATGTACTGCGAAGCCATTTGGGATTAGTTGCCAGTCAAACCAGGCAAATGATTACAGAACTAAACTTGCCTTCTTGGCTTACTCGCTATTCATCCATGGCTGCAAATGCCCGGGAGGCACTGGATGTGGATGCTGTGATGCAACAGCTCGATATTGAACAACAAAGGCTTCTCAAGGAGTACCTGGGTATAAAGCCTTATAACGCTAATAGGCTGGTTAGCCAGGTTTTGGTCAGTGCACCTGACCCTGCTACTGGGGAAACAAAACTCTATGGT
>JAHQVR010000318.1 GCA_019634245.1 Gammaproteobacteria bacterium | reverse complement strand
GTTGTTCGGTACTGAGTGTTAACAGGTCAACACCTTCAAACATCACGCACCCTGAGGTAACGTTTAGCTCCTTGGCCAACAACCCTAATATGGCTAATGATGTAACTGATTTTCCGGAGCCAGACTCGCCAACAATGGCCAGCGTTTCGCCTTGATCGATAGAAAAGGATAGATTGTCTACCAGACGCGTATCTATAGCGTTTGCCGTGTGTGATACGGTAAGTGAATCTACTGCCAGTAGCACCAGTCACCTGTATGCATATTGCTTGTGCGTATAGTGATAGACAGTTTGGCAGTGTTTTGAGTTTTGCGGTTTTGTGTCTTGCTGTTTTGTGTTTTGTCGCAGTGCAAAAATGGATAGTTACTACACCCAGATAGACAGTCGTTGCACTGCGGTGGACATACGATGCACTCCAATGGATCGTCAGAGTGTGCGCCGTTAGCGATACTATATCGATTATCGGTTGAAGCAACGAAAATCATGCCGTTTCCAGTGAAAGGATTCCTATGCAGATTTGCTGTGCAAATGTAAAGTGCGCTCAGCTCATACTATAAGCATCTTCAGACAGATGCAAACTCATATAGAAACATCCACACCGGCAGCGACATTAAGTCGCGTGACACTTTGACAGACCAGGTGAATTGGTACCTTGGTGCACAACATTTAGCTTAAAGGTGTTGCAAATGAGCGCGTTTTGATGCCCTTTGAAAGTCTGTCCAGTTCCAGCGACTGCAGTTTTTGATCAATCTCGCGACGGTCAATCAAGCCGTGAGGGTTGTCGCGACTGGGTAACATATCGAGCATAATCAGGTAACGTTCCTGAGCCACGTCATACAGGCGACGCAGTTCTTCAAGTGGGTCGGCATGATCGTCAGTACGAATATCTATCCATGGGTAGGTTTGATCTTTGTATACGAGTAATGCTGCAGATTGTTTGCCACGTTTATCGCCACCGGCATCTTCTCCGGCCTGCATGGCCATTAACAGTCTTTCCGGCAGAGGTAGTCCTGATGTTGACTGATAAGTCGTTAGCGTATCGGCAACAACGGCTGGACCGCTTAACATATTTCCAGCAACCGATACATTGTCTGCGATTTCATGACCCGCCCACTCAATACAATTAACACCCGTATAGGCAGCACTGCGACCGTGATAATCGAGCATGTGAAGCTGCCTTTGCAATCGACCTTCGTCTTCATCAGTCAGGCGTTTTATCACATCGCTAGGTTGTTCATCATTTTGTAACAACGCCAGCGCTTTTGCGCTGTAGTGTGGATTGACAAACGCCTGACTGCACACAGCACCTATTCCGTAGCTAATTGAAGGCACCATGCAGCCCACAGCAAAAAAGCGGCTTGCCACGGCTATGCCAACTTGCCCCGAGGCCGGATCGCGAGCGACAATAGAATAGGTCATTTTCAAATTCCGTGGTCTATGCTTCGTGGTTCCATGCTACCTCATTAGAATCAATGTCTAAACCCATATCTGGTTGATCAACAAACCGGTTTCCTTGTGGGCGTGGTATATCTCTTCAGCCCAATTTGAAACCCCTTGATGCAATGGCCATAATCAAGCGATGATTTGCGAACGTCAGCTGTGCACAACAGCAAGAGCGAAATTCGCTGAAGTATCCACACAACATTTTTAGCATTAGTCGCCTTGCTGAAAGAGCGTAATTTGGTTGATGGCAACGGTGACGAAGGACATTTTCTTGAAGGCACACAAGCCGCAACAGTAGAAGCCAAATTAAACGAGTTAGCTACGATGAACCTCCAGTATATTGGTCTGATCTGGATATTAACGAGTCTGACGATCAGGCACAGCTTGATACAATGAAAGCTATATTTCCTGTTTTCTTTGAATGCGCAGCGGTGAAAGGATTGACGTTTTGGGGCCACCGTGAAAATCAACGTATAATAGTCATCCAGAACTCATTTCCTCAACAGCCATCTGACTGAAATAACAACTGCGCCTTGCGCTTTTATAAATTAGCCTCAAATTCTATTCGTTGTCCGTCTACCAGCCGGTCTGATTCGATCGACAGCACAGGGTTTGTTCCACCGGCTGCAATAGTAAAGTTTGCACTGGCTCCAGGTAATAAACCTTTCAAGCTCGCTGTGGCTGCGACATTGTTCACCGTTACAAAGGCATCGTAGTAAATAGGCGCAACACCAATGTTTGTAACGGTTACTCTCGATTCAATGGATGATGCTTGAAATGAGGTTATCTTAAATCGATAACCAGTACTAAGCCCGGCGGCTTTGATGCGCTCATTCGACTGATAGTTTGGTTGGTCATTACCTAGCATATAAGAGATGTGGAACTTCGCACTTTGATTAGCGAATGTTCTTCCATGTATTCCTGCCGGATTAAGTACATTTTGTTGGTCGAAACTCGTGTAATAGCTGAATTCGCCACCTTGCACAGATTTTTTGTAACGCTGTTGGTAATTGAAATGGTTCCACATGGATTGATTATACGAGCCATGGTTTCAGCTCTTCAATCGTACCTGATCGAGAAGACCTTTCTATCGCCTCAATTAGTTTTTGCGATTCAAGCGCTGCCCGGCCGCTGACTGCTGGCGTACGATCTTGTTGTATTGAATCAACAAAGTCTTCAATTATTGCTTGATGCCATTCGTGCTTGGCGAGCTCTGGCCCGTTTTCAATAGTATCTTCAGAAACGCCGCCAACTCGTTCACAGTGACCGTCGCGCCAAGTGATGTCCAATGCAGCGGCGCTCAATTTAATGGAGCCGTTTTCGCAATGAAGTGTGATTGTCTCAGGGCCCTGTGGATACGAAGCTGTACTAGCGACCAGCGAGCCAACCGCACCACTGCTAAAATGCAGTCCTGCAATGGCAAAGTCCTCTGACTCCATCTGATGTAAAGGCGTTGTTGCTGTCATTGCGCGCACACTTTTAACTGGACCAGTGAGGCTAAGTGCGAGGTCGATGGTGTGAATCGCTTGCGTAATCATCACGCCGCCTCCGTCACGCGCATACGTACCGCGGTCCAGCTCATCGTAATATGATTGTGCTCGCCATAGGGGCGCACTGATTTCTACATGGCCAAGTTGACCAAGCCTGCCGCTTGCCAACAATTGTGCCGCGGCTTTTGATGCCGGCCACATTCTATGTTGAAAAACCACACCCAAATTGACGCCAGCATGTTCGCATATTTCAACAACGTTTAACGCTTCGTCAAACGTTCGGGCGACAGGCTTTTCCAATAAAATATGCTTGCCAGCTTGAGCAAGCGAACTGATTAGTTCAATTCTAACGTCTGGCGGTGTTGCCACAATGGCGAATACTGTATCGGAATTCTCTATTACCGCAGATAGATCGCTGGTAAATAATGGTGGAGGACCCGGATAGTATGCTGCTAAGTAATTTGCACGTTCTGGCCTTCGTGACACAATGGATGCTAATCGGACATGTGTGCAAATAGATGCTAACGCCGATACGTGAGTTTTAGCGATCATGCCGGCACCAATCAGTGCAACGCCCATGGCTGGTGTATTATTTTTATCGGAAGCGTTGATAATTCTCTCCAGAACTAACAGTTACTCACTACTTCGGCTTTGCCAAAATTGAGATTGCGCTCAGCCGTCATTCTTCATGGTTTTTAAACGTCAGGCAAGCTATAAGTTCATAGCTCTATGGGCAAGTATAGAATTAAATTTTGAATGATCTCTCCTGGTTGCGTATCACTGATGCAAACCCGCCAGTGATTATGCAGTGTCACATCATGAATATTAGCATACAGCTTAACTAGTGCTCTAAGAGATCATCGGGCGAACGAATTGTGTCTCGTAGGAATTCGAGTTCCAGCTGTTTAGCGTGTTCATTATTCGAGGCACTGCGAGCAGCAATCTGTGCTGATGGTGGATCGATGATGTCGTACCAACCACCGCCAGTGGGCAAGGGTGATGCAACACCCAGGTTGTCGTTGAAAAAGTTGTTGTTGTCCACAGCATCGCCGAAAACTTTATCAACAACATACTTTGCACGTGGCGCTACCAACGGTGCTGCCAGCCTATTTCGCTCTCCCCAGCCAACAATCAGTTCATCAACAGAATAGTCATCTGGGTAACCGGGTGGCTTTTCAACAAATGAAGTGTAAAGCTCCACGCCGTAATGTTTTTTCATCATGGCCGTTTCAAACAGGTTGGCCATGTCCTCTCGGATAGTGGAATAGGAATAAAATTCTGTTTTGCCTTCATTGCCCATAACAGCACCCACCGAATCAGCCGTAAAGGCTAACAAATCATCGTCTGGTTCATCGTCCCGGTAGCGTACCGACGCCAATGCATAAAGCCACGAGGCCTGCACGCTCAGCGATATATCGTCATAAAGTAGTTGCGATACTCGGCGATCAGCGAACTTCTCGCGTAAGTCTCTTGGTGTTTCTTCGGGGTCTATATCATTAAAAAACGTTGGATTAACATAGTCATTGGCATGTGCAAGTTCATGGAACAGCAGACTGGATGTGCGCAAGACGATATCGTTAAGTGTTCGCTCCGAGTCATCAGTCAAAGAATAAAACGAGTACGGTCGCTCGTTATTAATCATGTAGCTCCATCGATGTAAAAATCGTAAATCTGCACCGAACCCAGATCGATAATCGGGGGCAGTTGAGATCGTCTGTTTTTCAGAAAGTGTCAACCAAAGAAACCTCGGGTCAAGACGTACGCTGCCTCGAAAAGAGGAAAAGCTGGAAGGGCGTACATCACTGCCGATGGTGATAACAGTGACCGGCCTGAACAGTGCCAGAGTGTCTTCTGGCATTTGTTTAAGAAGCTGAGCAAACCTTATTCCCATCCATTGGTGAGACACCAGAACCCGGTTCAGAATGTCGTTAATGGTTGGGTTAGGGTGGTCTTGGCCAATGTAAGGTAGGACGGCGTTTGTACAGAGTGAGTCTTCATCGGCCAAAGCACATTCCTTCAGTACACTGGCATATGGGCTATCACGTCGAAACTGAACGACTTCTTCATCGGGAATCACGCGAAGCTCGGATGCTGGCACCAGATTATCAACAGGCACTTCGTTGATGTTTACCGGGAATTCCTCGTTGATG
>JAHQVR010000317.1 GCA_019634245.1 Gammaproteobacteria bacterium | reverse complement strand
TGCCAGTTTCTCTCACGAATCAACAGACAAAACGAAGACCTACCCCTGTTCACCACTGATTGACCAACACCAACACCAGCACCAACTGACCAGTGCCACCCACCGTTCAAGCCAGGAATGTCAGTCTGCTAGCTTTCCTCACCGACCTACGGAGAAGCCCGATACTTCATCAACTATTAGGCAAGCTTTGGGATTGAGAGCAATCAATCTTTGCACCGCTATCCAGCAAAGCAACGGCTCTACACGCATTAATCGCAGCCGATTCCGACTCGCTGGATGAGTGCAACAGCTCAGCGACTTCAAACGGAGTGATATCTGGTTGTAACTGACGCAACAGGGCCACCACACCAGAGACGTGCGCTGCCGAAAAAGACGTACCGTCAAAAAATTCATAGTGATTCGTCGGTGCGGTGCTCAGTACTTTACTGCCTGGTGCAAGAAAGCGACCTCCCAACGGTTGATTGATTTGGTCTACTCCAATGACTGTATTCAGCACACTGGGAAAGGCATTCTGGTTTGCTGGATCTTGAGCACCGACCACCACGATGTTCGCGGCTATTGCTTTACCCACCAAACGTTCCAATAATGGATCCCTTGGCCCAGCTAAACTTAAGTTAATCACATCCACCTCATTACCTATGGCGTAGTTCAGCGCCTTCGCCAACGTGTAGGAATTGCACGTGGCCGATGCGGAGTCGCTCCGCCGCCAACAGGCTTTCAATCCCACAATCTTGGCCTCAGGTGCAACTCCGACCATCCCGGTATCGTTGTCTGCGGCGGCCGCAATTATTCCAGCCACCGCTGTGCCATGGGTGTCGTTAAGAAACTGTTGAGTATCGGTGTCGACAAAGTTGCGCACATCCACAAGACTTTCAGCAAGATCGGGATGCTCAGAGTCCAGACCGGTATCGATCACCGCCACACTCACATCTCTACCGGTTGACCATCCATGCACCTGATCAGCCTGCAAGGCATGCAAACCATGCTGCAGCGGAAGATAGGGGTCGTTATAGTTAGATTGTTGGGCGTTAAACAGTTGTACTGCTTGAGCCGTTTCAATGACCGGATCGTTGTTCAAGGCCGCTACGATATCTGCTCTGGAGCGGCTACCGTCACTTTCGAACACCAAACAACGTATGCCAATCGTATTCAGCGGCCAGTCGGCTACACGAGTTATTCCATAGTTGGTTTCAACTGCTTGTAAAAATTGAGCAAAATTGCCTGGCCAGTCAGCGATATCCGAAGAGTTCGCCGCGGCCAGATCACCGTCAACCAATTCTTCGTAGTTCAACGTTTCCATGGTTACAAGAATCAATTGATCTTCACGCCCGGCACCGTAAGTGCCAATCGTGGTATCCATCATCGTGCTTCTACCTTTGGATGAAGCCGATGCGGAGGAAGAGTCATCACTGGCAGGCAAGGCATCAGCGGTGTTTTCGTCGGTGCTGACAGATTCAGGTAGGCCCGGCTGTCCTTGAGTTGCGCATCCGAGGTTCGACAGGAGCACAAACGTCAACAGACTCAACGGTACAACTCCGACCCTGTGTATCGGATTCATAGCTGGCAACCTCACTGCAATGATGGGGACTGGCGCTTAGCTAAGATGGTATCTGAATAGATTGATGAGGGTGGACATTCAGTGTTCAATTTAACCTGATCGTCACAGGAGAAGAGTCATCAGACATCCACCAACTGCACTATAGGTACAGTTGGTGGATTTCTTTATGCTTAGTATCGGTAGTGATGCTGCTTATACGGGCCGGTTTGCTCAACGCCGATATACTCGGCTTGCTCGGTCGTCAGCTCTGTCAGATTGGCACCGATTTTACCGAGGTGCAATCGAGCTACCTTTTCGTCTAGAGATTTGGGCAATACGTGCAAATCAACGGTGTAACTCTCACTGTTTTTCCACAATTCGATTTGCGCGATGACTTGATTAGTAAAAGACGCTGACATCACAAAGCTTGGATGCCCTGTCGCACAGCCCAAATTGACCAGCCGACCTTCTGCAAGTAACGTAATGCGCTTACCGTCAGGGAAGATGATTTGATCTACTTGAGGCTTTACGTTTTCCCAGGTGTAGTTGCGTAGCGGCTCAACTTCGATTTCATTGTCAAAGTGTCCGATGTTGCAGACAATGGCTTCGTTTTTCATCGACTTCATGTGGTCGTGAGTGATAACGCCAACGTTGCCTGTCGTGGTAACAAAAATGTCAGCATCGCCTGAAATATCATCCATCCGTACTACGCGAAAGCCTTCCATCGCCGCCTGCAGTGCACAAATCGGATCGATCTCTGTGACATACACAGTAGCACCCATACCTCGAAACGCCTGAGCACAACCCTTACCCACATCGCCATAACCCAATACAACAGCCACTTTGCCTGCGATCATGACATCAGTAGCGCGCTTGATTCCATCGAGCAAGGATTCCCGACAACCGTACAAGTTATCGAATTTTGACTTTGTCACCGAATCGTTAACATTAATGGCAGGTACTTTCAGTGTTCCCGCAGCCGCCATTTGCGCCAGGCGAAGTACGCCGGTAGTAGTCTCTTCCGAAAGCCCCTTCACCCCATCCATAAATTCAGGGTAGTCGTTATGCATGATGGCAGTTAGATCGCCACCATCATCCAGGATCATGTTCGGTACCCAGCCATCGGGTCCTTTAATGGTTTGGTGAATACACCAATCCGCTTCCTCTAGGGTTTCTCCTTTCCACGCAAACACCGGAATACCTGCAGCAGCAATGGCCGCGGCCGCATGATCTTGAGTGGAGAAAATGTTGCACGATGACCAGCGTATTTCTGCGCCCAACTCGGCCAGTGTTTCAATCAACACAGCCGTCTGAATAGTCATATGCAGACACCCCGCGATACGTGCACCCTTCAATGGGTGTTGACCGGCGTACTCTTCGCGCAGCGCCATTAGGCCAGGCATTTCGTGCTCGGCTATGCGAATTTCCTTGCGACCCCAATCAGCTAGCGAAATATCCGCTACTTTGTAATCGGCATTAGCCACTTCGGCGGCATTTGAACTCATAAGTTTTGTTTCCTGTAGCTTCTAGATACCCGCAGCCTGACGCAGCGCATCAGTCTTGTCGGTTTTTTCCCATGTGAAATCAGCAAGCTCTCGACCAAAATGGCCATACGCTGCTGTTTGTTGATAGATCGGACGAATCAAATCAAGCATCGTCACAATGCCATACGGACGTAAGTCGAATACGTCCTGAATCACCGCTTCGATCTTTCGATCGTCGATTTTTCCTGTGCCAAAAGTCTCAACTGAGATAGAGGTCGGCCGAGCTACGCCAATGGCATAAGACACTTGAATTTCACACTTCTCTGCTAACCCGGCTGCGACGACATTTTTCGCCACGTATCGGCCCGCATAGGCCGCCGAGCGATCCACCTTGGATGGGTCTTTTCCAGAGAAGGCACCGCCACCGTGTCTGGCCATACCGCCGTAGGTATCTACAATAATTTTTCGGCCCGTCAAACCACAATCGCCTACTGGACCACCGATAACGAAATTGCCGGTCGGGTTAATGTGGATATTTTCACTGGGGCACTCAGCCAGCCAGTTAGCCGGCAAGATCGGTTTAATAATGTTTTCCATAACACCTTCACGCAGATCGGACAGCGACACATCAGGATCATGTTGCGTGGACAGAACGACCGCATCAATGCCCACTGGCTTGCCATCACTGTAGCGCAGCGTTACCTGACTTTTGGCATCCGGTCGTAGCCACGGCAAAATACCTTGTCGACGCATTTGCGATTGTTGCTCTACTAACCGATGTGAGTAGTTTATGGGTGCTGGCATCAGAACATCTGTTTCATTAGTGGCGTAACCAAACATCAGACCTTGGTCACCAGCGCCCTGCTCTTCAGGTGCAGAGCGATCCACGCCTTGCGCGATATCTGGAGATTGCTTCCCAATGCCATTGAGCACGGCGCAAGTGGCACCATCAAAGCCCACATCGGAGCCGTCATAGCCGATATCAACAACCGTTTTTCGCACTAATTCCTCAAGGTCTACATAAGCACTGGTGGTGATCTCACCTGCGATAACGACCAAGCCGGTTTTCACCATGGTTTCACAGGCAACTCGGGCTGAGGAGTCGCGAGCTAAAAGAGCGTCCAGCACGGCATCGGAAATCTGGTCTGCCATTTTGTCCGGGTGGCCTTCGGATACGGATTCCGAGGTGAAAATGTAGTCTGCTGCCATCTATCGATACTCTTGACTGTTCTGTTGAAAACTGAGGGGCGATTGTACAGCAAATCACATAAAGAAATCTTTATATAATCATAATTTTTGGCTTAAAAGCGTCCTCGATCAACCTGTTCTGGCCACTCAGCTCTCAAACTGAGCAAATCCACGGGTTACCAATGGCCCGCCTGCGACTGGACTGGTGGGCGGCCGCTTCAGAATCGCCGAGGTTCCGACCAATCACGGCGAAACTCGATTAAATCCGGCCACTCAGAAAGCCCCGCCAACAGTCCGTTGGTCCAGTTTGTATACTGGCTCTATTAGAAATACCATTCATCCAACCTGGCCGTAAAAGAGATATGTCCGCAAACCTGACAAGCCTTTCTGGAAAAACCGCCATAATCACCGGTGCGAGTCGCGGCATCGGGGAGTCTGCCGCAAGAGAATTTGCGTCCTTAGGGGCATCGGTAGTACTCACCGCTCGCAGCTTGGAGGCGATGCAAACGGTAGCTGATGATATTAACGATGCGGGTGGTAAGGCCATTGCGGTTGGCTGTGATGTCAGCCGTTATGAGGATGTGGAACAGGCCGTTCAGTCCGCGATTGATCACTTTGGCCGGCTGGATATTTTGATCAACAACGCAGGTGTGATCGATCCTATCGCGCGTATCGGTGATTCCGAGCCAGGCCAATGGAGTCAAGTGATCGATATCAATGTCAAAGGTGTCTACCATGCGGTCCGAGCCTCACTACCGCACATGTGCTCTCAAGGTGATGGCACCATTATCAATCTAAGCTCGGGTGCGGCAACCCACGCGCTCGAAGGATGGAGCCATTACTGTGTTTCAAAAGCGGCCGTGTTATCTCTGACGACCTGCATTCACAAAGAGTACGCTGAACAAGGAATACGAGTGGTTGGACTAAGCCCTGGCACGGTAGCTACGGATATGCAAGTAAAGATCAAAGCATCGGGTATCAACCCGGTCAGTCAAATGAGCTTTGATGATCACATTGATCCAAGTTGGCCGGCACGCGCTATCGCTTGGCTATGTACCGATGCAGGTAAACCTTATGACGGTACAGATTTCAGTATAAAAACCGATGAAAACCGCAGATTGGTGGGCTTAATCGACTAACACGGCGGTTTGGTTGGAAGCCTGAGTTGGTAAAAAGTGCTCGCTCGAAATCACTTGCACATTCCCGTTCCATTAATACGAAAAATTTAGTGTAGGCCGGGTGTTGGTAAAGCAAACGCGGGTAATCTTTACTAGTAGTCTCTAAACTCCTGCACATTGACGGTTCAATGGCAGGAGTCACGGGTATTTCTAAATGTCAGACGGTGTGTCTAAAATGGAATGTCATCATCAAATTCTGCACCGGCCGCTGTCGCCATGGCCGGTTCCGCCACTTTGGGCTGTGGCTTGGAATTATTTGAAAAATTGCCTGCGCCACCGCTTGAATCACCCCGACCGCCTAAGAGTTGCATGTTGTTGGCGATGATTTGTGTTGAGTAGCGATCTTCACCGGTATTTTTATCTTGGTATTTGTCCGTTCGGATTGAACCCTCGATATACACCTGGGAGCCTTTTTTACAGTATTCACCAGCGATCTCACCCAGCCGATTGAACAGGGTGACGCGATGCCATTCGGTGCGCTCCTGTTTCTCTCCGGTATTTTTATCGGTCCAGGATTCCGACGTTGCCAAGCGCAAGCTGGTGACTGCGCTGCCGCTGGGTGTATAGCGCACCTCTGGATCGGCGCCCAAATTACCAACCAGAATTACTTTGTTGATTCCACGTGCCATCTTTTACTCTCCTGTCGTTAGTAGTCACTCAATGTCCGTCAGAGTGTTTTCAATGAGTCGTCGCGGGTCGAAGTTGATCTGAACCTGCCCGCCAGCGACCCTCACATTTTACCCCAAAGCGGGCCTCGGCAAGCGCCGGAACGATCAACTGCCTTTCGAAGGGTTCGGGGCGCTAAGGCCGGTGGACGATGATTTACGTGACGATTTAGCAGGTGATTCAAAACCGAACAAAAATGCGAGCCACAGAGCGCAAATACCGGCCAAAGTCATGAACAAGCCTACATGCCCTATTGAGCCATACAGCCAACCTCCCCCAGCACCACCGACAAACGCTCCCATAAATTGCGAGCTCGAGTAGATGCCCATGACACTACCCTTGGCATCAGGTGGTGCGCGCCTCGATACCAACGAGGGTAGCAAGGCTTCCAGTGTGTTAAGAAAACAGAAAAACAGAGCAATTGACAGGATGAGCCACAACAGCGCATCTTTCGACACACCCAACAATACTTGAGTAATCATCATCATCGCGATCGCCAGCAATATGACCGCTCTCATCGCTTTACGCTCGGCAATAACCAGTAGCGGCAAGGTGATCAACACAGAGGCCAGCATCGCCCCGAGGTAGACTTGCCAATGTCGGCTCTCAATCAACCCGGCATCGCGTAACGCGAGAGGAAAAGCTACAAAGAGCGCGGTTATCAACAGGTGTAATACAAAGACACTGACGTCCAGTCTAAGCAGCTGAGGGTCTTTGATCAGCACCCGAACCTCCCGGGCTGAGACCGATTCTCGATTAGAGAGGGAACGCGGATTCTCCGGTGACGGAACAGCGACATGCAGAATCAGCATGGCCACAAGCGCCGTCAAAGCTGAGAACCAGAACAGTGCATCGATCGAATAGCGTGTAATTAACAGCGGGCCAAGTATCAGCGATAGGATGAATGACAGACCGATGCTCACACCAAGCAACGCCATTATTTTTGTTCTCTGAGAGTCTCGAGTCAGATCAGCGGCCAACGCCATGAGCACAGCGGCAATCGCGCCGGCCCCTTGCAGCGCTCGGCCGATGATCACCCAGTAAATAGAATCGGCAACAGCGGCGATAACGCTGCCCAGAATCAACAACAGCAAGCCGGCAGTGATCACTGGTTTTCTACCGAAACGGTCACTAGCCATCCCAAAAGGGATCTGCAGACAAGCCTGCAGCAGGCCGTAAATGCCAATAGCCAACCCCACTAAAAAGGGGGTGCTGTGCTCATAGCCGTCTGCAAACAGGGAGAACACGGGCAGCACGATAAACAACCCGAGCATACGCACCATATAAATCAGTGCCAAAGACCAGGTTGCACGCCGTTCGGCGGGCAATAATTTTGAAGATTCAGCGGGAGACAAGCGGTAGGTGCCCGACAGGTTTAGATCCGAGGTATATTACAAGCAATGGACAGCATTCGCATCCGTGGTGCGCGTACGCACAATTTAAAAGGGGTCGATCTCGACCTGCCCCGAGATAAACTGGTGGTCATCACCGGTCTCTCCGGCTCGGGTAAATCGTCTCTGGCGTTTGACACCCTGTTCGCTGAGGGCCAGCGTCGTTATGTTGAATCCCTTTCAGCCTATGCCCGCCAATTTTTGTCGGTGATGGAGAAACCGGACGTCGATATGATCGATGGGCTGTCTCCGGCGATCTCCATCGAGCAAAAGTCGACGTCGCATAATCCGCGCTCAACCGTCGGTACGATCACAGAAATCTACGATTATCTGAGATTGTTGTTTGCGCGAGTGGGCACCCCAACCTGCCCCACACATGGAGAAGCCCTCGAAGCACAAACTATTTCGCAAATGGTCGACCATATTCTGGCTCGACCAAAAGGTGAAGCCTTAGCGTTACTCGCCCCCATCATTAGGGACAAAAAAGGGGATCACAAACAAGTCTTGGAGAATCTTAAAGCCCAGGGCTATCTGCGTGTGAGAATCAATGGAAACATTCACGAACTTGATGATGAATTAAAACTCAACGCCAAGCGAAAAAACGCCATTGATGTTGTGGTAGATCGATTCAAAGTTCGTCCAGATCTAAATTTGCGGCTAGCTGAATCTTTAGAGACTGCCACCCAACTGGGCGAAGGTACAGCGATTGTCACGGCCTTAGACCAATCAGGCGAAGATGTGGTTTTCTCAACACTGTACGCCTGCAGTCAATGTGGGTTTTCCATTCCGCCATTAGAACCAAGATCTTTTTCCTTCAACAGTCCTCACGGTGCCTGCGAAGAGTGCGACGGATTAGGTGTATCCCAGTTTTTTGATCCCGAATTAGTTGTCACCGATCCGAATTTGAGTTTGGCCGATGGTGCAGTGCGAGGGTGGGATCGAAGCACCACCTACTATTTCCAAATGATTCAATCACTGGCTAGGCACTTCAAATTTGATGTTGAAAAACCCTTTGCGAAACTATCGAAAAAAGCCCGTGGCGTGATTCTTCAAGGTAGTGGTGAAGAGATTATTAATTTCACCTATACCAGTGAGCGTGGGAAAGCCAGCCGTGAACATTCACGAACTTTTGAAGGAATAATTCCTACACTGAACCGGCGCTACCGAGAAACCGAATCCAACGGCGTACGAGAAGAATTATCTAAGCTCATCAGTAACAAGTTGTGTGAATCCTGCCAAGGCCATCGATTAAATCTTGTCGCTCGACACGTATTCGTCGACGGGCACACACTACCCGACATCACAGCTCTTTCTATCGCCAATGCACATCAGTTGATCATGAGCTTGAAACTCTCGGGTCAGCGTAAAGACATTGCCGATAAGATCATTGCGGAAATCACCCAGCGGCTCGACTTTCTAATTAACGTAGGGCTTGACTATCTATCGCTAAATCGTGGCGCTGATACGCTCTCTGGAGGGGAAGCCCAGAGAATTCGTTTGGCCAGTCAAATAGGCGCTGGTCTTATGGGTGTTATGTACGTTCTTGACGAACCTTCTATAGGACTGCATCAACGGGACAACGACCGACTTCTCAGCACCCTATGCCATCTGCGCGATTTGGGTAATACCGTAATCGTGGTTGAGCATGACGAAGATGCGATTCGAGCGGCTGATTTTATTGTGGATATTGGTCCTGGCGCAGGTGTTCACGGAGGTTCTATTGTCGGCTCAGGCAAACTATCCAACATTATGTCGAGCAAAGACTCCCTAACTGGACAGTATCTCTCGGGTAAAAAAACAATCACTATCCCAAAACGAACAAAGCCCGGTGACAATTGGATCACTATCGAAGGTGCTCGTGGAAACAATTTAAAAGGCATCAAGGTACACCTACCTCAGGGTGTGTTCACTGTCGTAACGGGAGTGTCTGGCTCGGGTAAATCAACATTGATAAACGATACTTTGACACGTTATCTAACCAGCGAAATTAACGGCTCAAAGCAAACCATAGCACCGGTTGATTCCATCAGTGGTTGGGAATCACTGGATAAGATAGTGGAAATCAATCAAAGCCCAATAGGTCGTACCCCGCGCAGCAATCCCGCCACCTATTCCGGCTTGTTCTCAATTATTCGTGATTTGTTCGCCGGTACTCAAGAAGCCCGGTCCAGAGGTTATAAAACTGGACGCTTCAGCTTCAATGTAAAAGGTGGGCGTTGTGAGGCTTGCCAAGGAGATGGCTTGATCAAAGTGGAGATGCATTTCTTGCCCGATGTCTATGTCCCATGTGATATCTGTGAAGCTAAACGGTACAACCGCGAAACGTTGGATATTCGTTATAAAGGGAAGAACATTCACGAAGTGTTAGAAATGACGGTGGAGCAGGCGCATCAGTTCTTTTCCGCGGTGCCTAATTTACATCGTAAATTACAAACTCTGATGGATGTAGGCTTGTCTTATATAACACTAGGACAGAACGCTACAACTCTCTCCGGTGGAGAAGCTCAACGAATTAAGTTAGCCCGGGAGCTCTCCAAACGCGACACCGGCAATACCCTGTATGTGTTGGACGAACCCACCACCGGACTTCATTTTGAAGATGTCCGTGCATTACTGATTGTACTGGCACGATTACGAGATGCCGGTAACACCGTTCTGGTGATCGAGCACAACCTGGATGTCATTAAATGTGCCGATTGGATCATCGATCTAGGCCCTGAAGGTGGTGACGGTGGAGGCACGGTGGTTGGAACAGGGACTCCGGAAGATATCGCCAAATTGAAAAAATCCTATACCGGTTACTACTTAAAGAAAATGCTAAAACCAGTCACGACAAAGAAAAAACGAGCGACGAGAAAAGCCAGCTAACAACACAGTGAATCTTTCAGCCACGTAAGCGCACGCTAGCGTCCTACCACCCAAAGACTTCACAGCACACCCCCTCAGTGATGACTAAGATGTGGGGGCATCGGGTTGGTTCATCGGCATTCCGGCCTGAAAGGCCGGTGACTCAAGACACAAAGCGTTTATTCGATTGATTGTTGGATAGTCTTTCATAGAGACGTTGAAGCGCTGATTATTGGCCACTTGTGCCACCAGGCAAACATCGGCGATCGTAGGAGACGAACCGTGACAATAATCCCCGGTATCGGCCTCCATACTCAGGCGTTTTTCCAAGGGTACAAACATCTCTTTTACCCAGTGTTTAAACCACTTGGCTACCCCCTCATCGTCTGCACCGAACTCCGATCTAATATACCGGAGCAATCGGAGGTTATTTACGGGGTGAATATCCAACGCAATACTATGAGCAAGAGAGCGCACACGTGCTTTCTCAATCGGAGTGCTGGGCAATAATGCTGGCGTTGGGTGCACATCTTCAAGGTATTCCAAAATCGCCATAGATTGGCTGATGGTCCCGTCCTGGGTTTCCAGTGCGGGCACCAATCCTTCAGGGTTGAGCGCTAAATAGGGTTTGTCTCTGTGCTCATTCTCCAATAGAGAATAGCTTTTGTACGTATACTCGATGCCCTTTAGCGCCAATGCCATGCGCACCCGCGCTGATGTCGATGAGCGGAAATAATTATGTAACGTATAGTGCATTGACTTGCCCTCCCATAAGTTCCAAAACGGGGTAAATAATACCCGTACAACTACCGATTAATTTGTACGCCAATCTGCCAACACAACACGACGCTGCATCAGACTGCCCCAACGGTATTCCCTTGCAGTTCTTTTTTGAATCGATCCTGACGATGTCTGATAGGACACACTATCCATCAACAACAGTCAACTTCCGTTTTATTTACCCACCATTCTGCCAACGCACCATGCAGGTGGTTTAGACTGACCCATAAGGTTTGCCCAGCAGCCCAAATTGACCCGTTCCTGGCTCTGTCTGACAGGACACACTATCCATCGATACATGAGCCATGACAGCTTCAAAAAATTTACATAAAGGCATAGTGTATATGACCGCTGGTACTGCCATTGTGCCAGTGATGGATGCAATCGCCAAATACTTGGGTCAATCCATATCTCCATTGCAGATCACATGGGGACGGTTCTTTTTTCAGTTTCTGATTCTAGCTTGCGTAATCTTACTGATAAGGTCCCCCAAGCTTCTGTGGCCAAAACAGATTCGAATACATGCCATACGAGGCACCTTACTGGCTTTTGCCACATTGTGCTTTTTCTGGAGCCTACAGTATCTGCCCTTGGCCGATACGATAGCGATATTTTTCGTTGAACCGATGATCTTGACCTTGATGAGCGCCTTTTTTCTAGGTGAGCATGTCGGTTGGCACCGCCGAATTGCTGTGGTAACCGGATTTGCTGGCGCTTTGCTGATCATCCGACCTGGCTCTGAGGCTTTTCATATAGCCTCAGTATTGCCACTTATTGCAGCGACTCTTTATGCAAGCTATCTAACGGTGACACGCGCTCACTCGCAGACCGATCATCCACTGACTATGCAGTTCGCGTCCGGATTCAGCGCGGCGATCTTATTGAGTCTTGCACTGCTCCTGGCAGCCCAATGGCCAGAATCCTCCTTTGCACCTAGCTACGCCACTAGCGAGCAATGGATGTGGATGGCTGTTATTGGTGCCATTGCCGCCTTCGGTCACCTGTTAGTTGTAATGGGTATCAAACGAGCACCCGCCTCTCTACTAGCTCCGTTTGGTTACACTGAAATCGTCGCAGCAACCGGACTGGGTTGGTGGGTGTTTGCAGAATGGCCCAATCGATATACCTGGCTAGGTATTGTCATTATCGTAGGGTCCGGTATTTATGTGTATTGGCGAGAGCAAAAAGTAGTGGACTACCGTTAGTTCACGCGATGGTCGTGACTATGGCATTCTGACAAGCTCGCAAGATTTATTAGTTTGACCGTGTCACCATCGCAACGCCAGCGATACACAGCCCAATGCCCATCAATGCTAACGCCGTCAGGGTTTCACCAAACATAAAATAAGCTTCTATGACGACAAACGGTGGAACTAAGTAGATAAAACTGGCCACACGCGATACTTCACCTGCCCGAATCATCAGCATCAGTAAAAACACAGCTCCGAGTGACAACACCACAACCAGCCAGGTAAGAGAAAATATAAACGTTCCGGTCCATTGTATCTGCATCGTTTCGAAGGATTGTGCTAGAGGCAGAAGAACCGCCGATGCCACCACGTATTGAGTGCAGACGGAAGGTATATGTGGAACGTTCACGACGAATTTTTTTTGATATAACGTACCCACTGAAATCCCAATCAGCGAGGCAACACACAATAGTAAGCTGAGCCGATCAGCGCCACTCCAATCTAAGCCCCGTTGTTGCAGCACGATGGCTACTCCAATAAAGCCCAACGCAGTGCCTACAATTTTTTTTCTGGATAACGATTCACCCAGTAAAATGGAACCAAGAATGAGCGTCAGTACGGGTTGTAGGCTGACGATCAGCGCACTTAATCCGGCATCCAGTCCACGATCAACCGCTGCAAACACGCCTCCCAGATAGACCGCATGCAACAACAAACCCACCACTGCGCAGTGAAAGTACTCGATGGGCTCTAGCGTTTTCCGACCTTGCAAAAACAGAATCACCAACACGAGTACACTAGCGGCAAGAAAAAATCGCACCGTTAGAAATGTCATCGCTTCAACGTAAGGCAATCCCAGCTTGGCCATCGTGAAGCCTGTGCTCCACAGCAGAACAAACAACAACGGTATGGCCGTTTGTGTAGCCCCAGTGTCGAGTTTCATCGGTTCAGTCGATTTCCGATCCGGTGTTGCGGGAAAGAAGTGCTTGTACTGCGTCTCGAGGGTCCACCCCTTCTATCACCACACGATAAATCTGCTCAATGATGGGCAGTTCCACGCCCACCTTTAACGCTTGTTCGTGAACCGACTTGGCGGCCGCGACCCCTTCGACCACTTGTTGAATTTCTTCTTCAGCTTCCGCGACAGATTTGCCACTGGCCAGTGCCAATCCCATCCTTCGATTGCGGGATTGATTGTCAGTGCAGGTGAGTACTAGGTCTCCCATTCCCGCAAGCCCCATGAAGGTGTCCAGTTTTGCCCCCATTGCCACACCGAGTCTGGACATCTCAATCAGACCCCGATTAATCAACGCCACCCGAGCGTTTGCGCCAAATCCCAATCCATCAGACAACCCTGCACCAATAGCTAACACGTTCTTAACGGCCCCTCCTACCTCTACACCCACAATATCGTCTGAGGTGTACACACGAAACTCCGGACTGGTAATTTTGTTTGATATGACCTCAGCGAACTCATTGGTGGATGCCGCCACGGTGATGGCAGTAGGTAAGCCTTTGCCCACTTCTTTGGCAAAGGTAGGCCCGGACAATACCGCATACCGTTGGCAATCGGGCAGCACTTCGCGAACGACCTGATGAGGTAACAAGCCTGTTGATAACTCCAACCCTTTAGTAGCCCAGCACAAGTTCAATGCAGCCGGATCCGATACCGTTTCCGCAATTCGCTGCAGGATGCTTCGAAAAGCATGGCTAGGTATCGACACAAGCACGTTCGTTGAACCCTCGAGTGCGGCTTCCCACTCTGTCACCACGAATAGGTTGTATGGAAAGGGAGCACCCGGTAGATAACGCTCATTGACGCGTTCAGAGTGCATCGACTCTAACAACGCTTTATCTCTACCCCAGAGTCGGACTTGAGTGCCCGCTCGGGCATATTGTATCGCCAGCGCTGTTCCCCAAGAACCTGATCCCAAAACTGTTACATGTTCCGCCACACATTATCTCTCGATTAAAAATCAACACCAGTACCGAATAGCAAGCACCTATGACACTTCGGCACCACCCGTTTGAACACGCCACTGCCGGGCATAGAAACCATCGCGCGATAGAAGATCTGCATGTTGTCCGCGTTCCACAACCGATCCGTGATCCAGCACCAGTATTTCATTCGCACCAACAATCGTCGACAATCGATGAGCAACCACGAGGACAGTTCTATCTTGCGATAACCGGACTAGGGAGCGTTGAATTGCCGCTTCAGTTTCGTTATCGACCGCGCTGGTTGCTTCATCCAAAATCAATATCGGCGGATTCTTCACAATTGCTCGAGCCAGGGAGAGCCGTTGCCGCTGCCCCCCAGACAACTTGACTCCGCGTTCACCCACCAGCGTGTCAAATCCTTCGGGCAAGGCTTCGATAAAATCTGTCGCTTCTGCTGCATTTGCGGCGTTGCGAATATCAAGGTCGGTAGCTTCTGTATCACCGTAGGCAATATTCTCTCGCACACTACCGTCAAACAAGAATACGTCCTGACTGACAAGCCCGACTGCAGAGCGCAAACTTCTTAAGGTCAATTGCTCGATGGGATAACCATCGATGGTGATTTGGCCTTCTGTCACTGGATAAAAACGCAATAACAACTTGATGAGCGTAGATTTGCCTGAACCGGTGGCACCCACCAATGCAAGCGAACGACCAGCGGGTATGACGACATCTATATGCTTCACACCAGCTTCACTACCCGTATATTGGAAGGACACCGACGAAAACGATACGTCACCGCTCACCGGCATTGGCAATTCGACAGTACCAGTGTCTCTGACATCACTAGTGGTTCGAATCAATGCCAAGATTCTGCGGGTACTAGCCATTGCTCTTTCATACAGATCTACCGTAGTGGCAAGCCCAGTTAATGGCCATAGCATTCTCTGTGTCAGAAACACCAACATGCCGTAGGCACCGACGTTCATGTCCCCGTTTAACGCCCTAAAACCACCCACCACAAATGTGGTTAGAAATCCGGCGAGTATGGCCATTCGGATGAGCGGAACAAACGCTGAGCTAACACGAATAGCAGCCCGGTTAGCCGCAACATACTCTGCGCTCGAATTCGCCAGCTTCCCCGATTCGCGTTTTTCTGCCGTAAATGCCTTGATAGTGGCCATCCCACCAATATTGTTCGCCAATCGGCTGGATAAAATGGCCACTTGCCGCCGGACCTCTGAATATAACGGTGCAGCGCGCCGCATAAAATAGAACGCCCCCCAAACGATTACCGGTATGGGGGTGATAGCCAAGAGTGCAATGGAGGGCGATACATAAAAGAAAACACTACCGACAATCGTTAGTGTTACGAACACTTTAATAAAATCGTGAAAACCAACATCTAGAAAGCGTTCCAACTGGTTGATGTCATCGTTCATGATGGCCACCAGTTCCCCTGAACTGCGAGATTCAAAAAAGCTCATATCCTGCTGCTGAACCTGATCATAGGCATCCTGCCGCATATCGGCCTGGAGATTCTGCGCCAGATTCCTCCACAGCACCATATAAAGATATTCAAACAACGATTCACCGGCCCAAATGATGAGCGTGAGCGCACCCAACACAGCGATTTGAGACTTAGGGCTTTCAAATCCAAATCCGGCAACAAAACTTTCGTCCTGATTGACCACCACGTCGATAGCAATTCCGATCAAAATCTCGGGCATCACATCAAAAAACGTATTGAGCGCTGAACACACAGTCGCTAAAATGATGCGCAAGCGGTATCCCTTCGCATAGCGCAACAGTTCGAGAAGCGTTTGAAAACTGGATTGTCGATCTAAGCTCATGATGACTTGAGCTTACAGGAAAAGCGCACGCTAGGGATTGTCGCCCGATCTGCATGAGGGCCCGACGAACCAAGGAGTGAAGAACTTTCTAGGCGGAAGCCCTTCACAGAAATAAGCGAATCCTGTTAGCCGCTACGCGGCCCGTTCTGATACCACCTCATCCATCGAGGCGCTGTATTCGATGTATTGGTTTTTGCCCAGACTCTTGGCGTGATACATCGCTACATCTGCCTGCTTGAGTAATACGTCTGAAAAAACCTCAGGACCTTGTTGGCGTGCGAAACCGATACTTGCCGAAATCGAGACTGTCTCTGCATTAATCAGCATCGGCTGCGACAGGCTGCTTATCAACGCCGTGGCAAGCGTATGCTGAGTGTCATTGTGTGTTGCCTGCTCCAGGACAATCGTAAATTCATCGCCACCTAAGCGGGCAATCAACGAAAAACCTTCAACACAATCGGCTACAGTACTTTTCAGTCTCTCAGATACATGTTGGAGCAACTGATCTCCGGCACTATGACCCAAACTATCGTTAACATCCTTAAAACCATCTAAGTCTAAAAAGAAAATACTGGTTTGTAGTCGTAAGCGATTTGCTCTTTTACAGCACTCTCTCAACTCAGTCTGAAACGCATACCGATTCGGTAACCCCGTAAGCACATCGATAGTCGCTAATTGGACGAGCTCCCGATTAGCCATTTCTAACTTCTTGGTATGCCCTTCTAGCTCGCCAATAAGATATTGATTGCGCATAGCGTTACCGATACTAATTGCTGTGCGAAACAGATCAACAGCCGGCAGCCCCCGCGGATCAAGCAATAAATAACCATAATGATGATCACCAGCAAACACCGGATTGAGCACCAGTAATCCTGTATTCAGGTGATCACAAAGCTCGTCGGGTAGTATCTGACTGGATTCAAACACATCAAATTTTTCGACCAAACGGTCGGAACCCACTCTGGCATACAGGAGTTTTGCGTAATCGCCAGGTTCTGAATCAGGGCTCTGATAGCTAACAAGAAAACAACGATGTGGATTGATGTTATCCAGCCACCGTTCCAGTGTATTTATAATATCGATAAGCTTAGAACAGGAGCTGATTTGAAGCTGCATAGCCGCCTGAGCCGTTTCTAATCGATGTACTTCATACTCACGTTCCATAGCCAGCTGCCACAGCTGCTCCTTTGTATGCGCTATGGCAGAACTGATCTGAAGTAGATGATCCAAAGTCGCCAACGGCACTTCAGCAACGGCCACATCGTTGTCTTTTTCCCCAGCTAACTGCAGTTGGTGCTGTGTCGATGTAGCGACAGATAATCGTTTGATCAGGCGTTCCAATTGAAAACAGAGATTATTCCACCAATGTAGATGATCAAAATCGAGGGCCGTATCGATAAGCTGGGCGAGTTCACTACCGAATCGATCGCTGCCTGTTTGAAGAGTATCGAACAAAGCGATGACTAAATTATTTAGATCTACCGCCGACGGCAACTCCAGACCTGAGAGCGTAGTCTCTATCTCTGTACGAATCTCAATGGGTGTCAGCACCGACTCTGATGTATTCTGAACCTGTCCGGCGTCCGTGGATCCCCTGACAACCAGTTCTGAATGAACGCGCATCGTACACGGTTCTTTGGCAGTCAATACGGGCATAGGAGCTGCACCGACTATCTGTTCATGTAACAGCTCAACGCTCAACCGGGCCATTTCTCGGATTGGTTGGCGCACAGTGGTTAATGCTGGCGAGTGCTTCGTGGCCTCCTCCGTATCATCAAACCCACTGACAATCACATCTTCAGGAATTTCCAAACCGGAAGCTCGCACCGCTCTTGCAACACTAAGTGCCATAAAATCATTGGCAGCCACTATCGCATCAACACCCGACGGGTGATTTTTCAAAAGTCGCGTTACTTCCGCATAAGTATCCAGCGCATCGTAATTGCCATCCAGCAAAAACGATTCATCGAACTCAATGGAATTTTCTCTCAGTACACGACGGAATATTGCTTCTCGCTGATTGGAGTATGGATCGTTGGGATAGCCCCTGACAAACGCGAACTTCTTCGCATCCGTGTCTTCAACGAGATGCTCCATCAAGCTATTCATACCAGCTTCATCATCCACCACAACGCTGGGAACTCCAGTTAGCTGCATTCCGAAGCTCACTTTAGGTATTGGGTACTGGGCCAAGAAACTGCTTAAACCATCGAGATTTATATTGTTGCCGATGGTTCCTGACAAGCAAATCAAGCCTGCGATGTTCGAACCTTTTAGTAACTGGTAAACATTGTTGCAATGAGCATAATCCTGATCGAATTCAGGGCGCGGATTTAATTCTCGGCCGGTAACGCACAACACCCCGTAGCCGAATCGCATGCATTCAGCAACGATATTGTCGACCAGTACCTTCGGGTAATCGATGTACTCATCCGCGATAAGAGCGATGTGTAAAGGCTTGTCATTCATTCAGTTTGAGCATGTCTTGAAGTTCGCTACTGCGATTATCTGTCGGCTGCCTTCCTAGAGACATTGGGAGCCAGATGGGCTTGTGTTAGATAAGTTATGCAGAAGGCATACCGCGCACGTACAAACTATCCAATTTGTGATCTGCGTTCATACTGGCTCAGCTGAGCCGTTGGTGAATGGTGTTAGAAGGGCACCAAAGAGGCGCGTGGCAATGCCACATCTGATTACATCTCAAGCCCGCTGAGTACTAATTATTCGCAGGATAGGACTACGACGGTCGATCATCGGCATTCAATTAGATCGATTCAAGGAAAGCGGAGGCTGACACCATAATTCGATTCAAGCAGGTAAAAACCTTATTACAAAAAAAAGCCCAACACTGTTGCCAGCGTCAGGCTTTTTGGTCTTTCTGTCGCGACTTCGTTCTATGCGTCTGATCGCTCCACAAACTCGATGATGGCCATGGGAGCGTTGTCCCCTGGCCGATTGCCACATTTTAAAATTCGGGTATAGCCTCCCGGACGGTCCTTGAACCGTGGGCCAATCTCGGCAAACAGCTTGCCAACGACCTTTTTGTCTCGCAGTCGCGAAAACGCTAGTCGGCGCTTGGCCACACTATCGTCTTTACCCATTGTTACCAAAGGCTCAACCACTCGGCGTAGCTCCTTCGCTTTCGGTAACGTCGTTTTGATGTGCTCATGTTCGAGCAATGACGCTGCCATATTTCTGAACATAGCTTGCCGATGGCTACTGTTTCGGTTGAGCTGGCGCCCGCTTTTACGATGTCTCATTGTCTTACTTACCCAGCTCGCGCTGTTTTTGTAGTTCCGGTGGCGGCCAATTCTCCAAACGCATACCCAGCGATAGCGCTTGTTGGGCCAGCACATCCTTAATTTCGGTCAACGATTTTTTACCTAAATTAGGCGTTTTTAGAAGCTCAACTTCAGTACGTTGAATCAGATCACCAATGTAGTAAATGTTTTCCGCCTTTAGGCAGTTGGCTGATCGGACGGTGAGCTCCAAATCGTCAACGGGTCGAAGCAGGATTGGATCGATATCCGATGCTTGCTCTTCTTCCTGTTGCTGCGCCTCTGCCTTCAGATCCACAAACACTGACAACTGCTCTTGAAGAATAGTGGCAGCCTTTCGAATAGCTTCCTCAGGATCGATGGTACCGTTGGTTTCCAGGTCGATAATCAGTTTGTCAAGGTTCGTTCGTTGCTCAACCCGTGCACTGTCAACGTTGTACGCAACGCGATGAACAGGGCTGAACGATGCATCGATCTGCAGAGATCCAATGGGCCGGCTTTCACCTTCTTCGAGTGTGCGGGCAGATGCTGGCTCGTAACCACGGCCCACACGTGCCTTTAACGTCATATTCAGATTCACATTCCCTGAAAGATGACAGATCACATGCTCAGGATTAATAATGTCAATATCGTGGTCCAAAGAAATATCGCCGGCAGTGACCACACAAGGGCCCTGTTTAACGAGTTTCAATGTGGCCTCTTCCTTGGCATGCATCACAATCGATACACCCTTCAGATTCAGCATAATATCGAGCACATCCTCCTGAACACCTTCCATAGTGGTGTACTCATGGAGCACACCTTCGATTTCTGCCTCATATATGGCAGCTCCTGGCATGGAGGACAGCAGGATTCTGCGCAGTGCATTTCCTAGCGTATGTCCAAATCCGCGCTCTAATGGCTCCAGCGTTACTTTCGCGTTGTTCGCGTTAGTTGCTGACACATCGACGATACGAGGTCTCAAAAATTCGGTTTGCATGGCATTCAACCTGATTTAACCCTAGTCAAAACGGTGTTCCAAGGTCTGTTCAAACAGACGCCTGAAACAGGCTTGAATTACTTCGAATACAGTTCCACAACCAACGATTCGTTGATCTCAGCCGGCAGATCGGCGCGATCGGGAACCGCCTTAAAAACACCTTCGTACTTCTTAGTGTCCACTTCCATCCAAGGTGGAGTGCCTCTTTGGGCAGCCAACTGTAATGAGTCTGCGATGCGCGCTTGTTTTTTCGATTTTTCGCGGATCGAGATAGTTTGGTTCGGTGCCACTTGATAGGAAGCTATATTGACGATCTTTCCATCAACCATCACGGCCTTGTGAGAAACCAATTGCCGTGCTTCCGAGCGAGTTGAGCCGAAGCCCATGCGATAAACGACATTGTCGAGCCTGGACTCAAGCAAAGAGAGCAGGTTTTCGCCGGTAGAACCCTTTTGCGACGCAGCAGACTTGTAGTAGTTTCGAAACTGTTTTTCGAGCACACCATACATGCGACGAAGCTTCTGCTTTTCCCGCAACTGCAACGCATAGTCCGACGGCCTGCCTCGCTTGGCACCTTGCATACCCGGTGGAGTTTCCAAATTACATTTAGATTCCAACGGACGCAGACCAGACTTCAAGTACAGGTCTGTACCTTCACGGCGACTCAACTTACATTTTGGACCAATATATCTAGCCACAGATCTTTAACTCCAACGTTATTCTTTAAACCGATTACACGCGACGCTTTTTAGGCGGGCGGCAACCGTTGTGCGGGATCGGCGTGACATCAAGGATGCTGCTGATCTTGTAGCCGATGTTGTTCAACGACCGCACAGCCGAGTCACGTCCAGGCCCCGGGCCTTTGACGTGAACATCAATATTCTTCAAACCGTATTCTTTCGCTGCTTCACCGGCTCGTTCAGCCGCAACGCCCGCTGCAAAAGGTGTACTTTTACGCGAACCGCGAAAACCAGAACCACCTGCTGTCGCCCAGGAAAGTGCATTTCCCTGGCGATCAGTAATCATCACAATCGTGTTGTTAAATGATGCGTGAATGTGAGCAATGCCGTCAGTAACGGTGCGCCGGGCCTTCTTTTTAGTAGTTGCTGCCATGGTTGTTATCGCTTAAGTGGACGGCGTGGCCCTTTTCGGGTGCGCGCATTGGTTTTGGTTCGTTGGCCTCGAAGCGGTAAGCCGCGACGATGACGGATACCTCGGTAACATCCAAGATCCATCAGTCGTTTGATGTTCATCGACACGTCTCGACGCAAATCACCTTCCACGGTAAATTGTCCAACTGCAGTACGCAGGTTTTCAACCTCACCTTCAGATAGGTCTCTGACCTTGGTTTCCGGCTTCACACCAGCAGCCTCACACACCGTCAAGGCGCGAGTGCGGCCAATGCCGTAAATCGACGTTAAGGCAATCCAGGTGTGTTTCTGGACTGGAATATTGATACCGGCAATACGTGCCATGAATTTCTCCGCTTACCCTTGTCGCTGCTTATGCCGTGGATCGGTACAAATGACGCGTACAACGCCTTTGCGCTTGACCACTTTGCAGTTACGACAGATTTTCTTAACCGATGCTCTGACTTTCATACTTGCTTCTCCAACGGACTCACTCGTGCTGATTACATCAACGAGCGCCGCTCTTGGCCCCCTTTATGTTGGCCTTCTTCATCATGCCTTCGTACTGCTGACTCATCATATGGGCCTGACTTTGCGACACAAAGTCCATCACAACGACCACGATAATGAGCAGTGAGGTGCCGCCGAAATAGAACGGCACATTCCAAATTAGAATCAAAAACTCTGGTAGCAGACAAACTAGCGTTATGTACAGCGCACCGTACATAGTGAGTCGCGTTAGGACGCCATCGATATACCGAGCCGTTTGATCACCGGGCCGGATACCTGGAATGAATGCCCCTTGGCGTTTCAGATTATCTGCAGTGTCCTTGGCGTTGAACACCAGGGCCGTATAAAAGAAACAGAAGAATATGATCGCGCCCGCATACATCAATATGTACAGAGGTTGTCCAGGCTGTAGCGTGGACACGAGCGTGTTCATAAACGAATTCGAGTTACTGGTGGCAATGTTCCCTAGCGTGGCCGGGAACAGAATAATGCTTGAGGCGAAAATCGGCGGTATAACGCCTGCCATGTTCAGTTTCAGTGGCAGGTGGCTCGATTGCGCCGCAAACATCTTCCGGCCCTGCTGGCGTTTGGCGTAGTTCACGGTGATACGGCGCTGCCCTCGCTCAACGAACACCACAAATGCCGTCACGGCCAACACCATGGCGAACAGTAAAATAACCGTAAAGGTACTCAGCTCGCCTTCACGAGCCAGCGTTAACGTACCGCCAATAGCGGCTGGTAATCCGGCGACGATACCGGCAAAGATAAGAATTGAAATACCGTTACCAATGCCTCGCTCTGTGATTTGCTCGCCGAGCCACATCAGAAACATCGTGCCTGTCACCAGCGTGATTGCTGCAATCACCACAAAGCCAACGCCACCCAAATAGACAACACTTTGGCCATCAGCACCTTGATTCTGTAAGGCGATCGCCATACCGACAGATTGCACGGTGGCCAGTACTAACGTGAAATAGCGCGTGTACTTGGTAATCACTCGGCGACCACTTTCGCCTTCTTTTCGCAATTGCTCCAGCGACGGAACCACATGGGTCATTAGCTGCATGATGATAGATGCGGAAATGTACGGCATGACGCCTAGCGCAAAAATAGACATGCGACTCAGCGCACCCCCACCAAACATGTTGAGCATGCCTAAAATGCCGCCACTATTCTGTTCGAACAGAGTTGCTATAACGCGCGGATCAACCCCAGGAATCGTGATATGGGATCCGATGCGAAAAATAACCAGCGCGAACAAGACAAATAACAGGCGCGAGCGCAACTCTGCCGAGCCACCGAGGCCGGACAAAGCGGGATTTTTACTTGCTGCTGCCATAGTTACCTTTTTCCGATTGAAACGGTACGCAAATTACGCAGGTGTAGCTGCATCGCCGACAGGTTCAATCGAACCGCCCGCTTTCTCTATAGCTGCCTTTGCACCTTTCGTAACACGACAGCCTGAAATCTTAACGGGCGTAGAAATCTCGCCCGAAGCAATGATCTTTACGGTTTTTGTTTGCGTCGGTATAACGCCGACCGCTTTCAATGTTTCCGGGTTGATGACCCCATCAGCCACTTTCGTCAGTTCATGCAAACGCACTTCGGCGTAGTAACGCCCCATCCGAGAGGTAAATCCGAATTTTGGCAACCGGCGCTGAATGGGCATCTGGCCGCCTTCAAAACCGACCTTGTGCCAACCCCCTGATCGCGATTTCTGACCTTTATGGCCTCGACCGCAGGTTTTGCCACTGCCAGAGCCAATACCACGCCCAACCCGATTAGCGGGTTTACGCGCTCCATCTGCTGGTTTTAAGTTGTTCAAGCTCATGTTTTTGTTCTACTCGTTAATGTTGGTGTGTGATACACCAATTCAACTAACCTTTTCTTCTACTTCCAGCATGTAACTGATCTTATTGATCATCCCGCGATTTTCCGGGGTATCGATCACCTCAACCGTTTGATGCATACGACGCAATCCAAGTCCTCGGGCACAAGCCTGATGACTCTTAAGCCGACCACTCATGCTACGGATCAACTTGACTCTCACGTGACCTTTACTCATGCCTAGCTACCTGTGATATCCGCCACTGACTTGCCGCGCTTCGCCGCCACTGAGTCAGGGCTCTGCATAGTGCTCAACCCGTTGATCGTGGCGCGCACTACGTTGATCGGATTATTTGTGCCGATGATCTTCGCTAACACATTGCGAACACCCACCGCTTCAAACACTGCGCGCATCGCACCACCAGCGATAATGCCGGTACCTTCAGAGGCAGGCTGCATGTACACACGTGCTGCACCATGACGCCCTTTTAGAGCGTATTGCAGAGTGCCATCGTTCAGATCAACAGTTTTCATATCCCGACGAGCTTTTTCCATCGCTTTCTGAATCGCCAAAGGTACTTCTCGTGCCTTGCCGTAACCCAGTCCAACGCGCCCGTTGCCATCTCCAACAACCGTTAGGGCAGTAAAGCCGAACTGGCGTCCGCCTTTAACAACCTTGGCAACACGGTTGATGGCAACCAGCTTTTCAATATAGCCATCACTCGGTTGGTTAAAATCATTTTGTGCCATGGTGCTATTAACCTTAGAATTTCAGACCGCTTTCGCGCGCCGCGTCAGCCAGTGCTTTTACACGGCCGTGATATTTAAAACCGGAGCGATCAAAAGCCACCTCCGATACGCCTGCCGCCGATGCTTTTTCCGCTATCGCCTTGCCCACTAGGCTTGCCGACTCCACATTACCACCGTGCTTCACCTGACTACGCAAGTCTTTGCTTAGCGTTGAAGCAGCTGCCAGCACATTCACTCCGTCACCGGCTATGACCTGAGCATAGATGTGCTGAGAAGTTCGATGCACCGTGAGACGAGGTACTGCCAACTCACGAATTTTCGCGCGTGTTCTCTTAGCTCTACGGAGCCGTGTGTTTTTCTTATCCATTTACTTTTTCTTCGCTTCTTTCATCGCGACGTACTCATCAACATAGCGAACGCCTTTGCCCTTATAAGGCTCGGGAGGTCGATAGCTGCGTATATCGGCAGCCACTTGTCCAACCACCTGTTTGTTGGTACCACTAACCACTACCTCGGTCTGACTGGGTGTTTCCACCTTGATGCCATCGGGTACTTTATGTACAACCGGGTGCGAAAAACCCAGTGACAGATTTAGTGAGTTACCTTGTGCCTGCGCTCGGTATCCAACACCGCGCAATTCGAGCTTTTTTTCGAAACCTGCGGATACACCAACCACCAAGTTATTCAGCAAGGAGCGCATTGTTCCGGCCATGGCGACTGCCGCCTTGGTTTCATTCACCGGCTTAACACCAAGCACACCATCGTCCAGCGCTGCGGTCACATCCGCATGTAAGGTCATCGACTCATTGCCTTTGGGACCTTTGGCACTGACAGACTGCCCATTGATCGTGACATCCACACCTTTCGGTACTTCAATCGGTTGTTTAGCTACGCGTGACATTTGTCGACTATTCCACTTATTTATTCGGCAAGGTTTGTTCGATGACAGGCATCTTTAACAAACGGTGCAAAGTACTTCGCCGCCCTGACCCATAGACTTGGCTTTGGTTCCGGTCATCACACCTTGAGAGGTAGAAATAATCGAAATACCCAGCCCACCCAGAACGACGGGGATATCGCTCGAACTCGAATACTGACGGAGCCCAGGACGACTTACTCGTTTAATCTTTTCAATAACAGGCTTTCCGTCGAAGTACTTCAACGTGACTTCGAGCGTTGGCTTGCCATTTTCTTCTATCTGCTTGGCATCCAGGATGTAGCCCTCGTCCTTAAGGACGCTTGCAATGGCTGACTTCAACTTTGAAGCAGGCATCTTTACAGCAACTTTTTCAGCTTGCTGTCCATTTCGAATGCGAGTCAGCATATCGGCGATTGGGTCTGACATACTCATTTAACTTATCTCCACTACCAGCTTGCTTTCACAAGCCCAGGTACATCACCACGCATCGCCGCTTCGCGAAGCTTGGTTCGGCTTAACCCAAACTTACGGTACACACCATGGGGACGGCCGGTGATGCGGCAACGATTGCGCCCGCGAGACGGTGAGGAATCGCGAGGCAATTTCGCCAAAGCGGTAGCTGCGAGCATCTTCTCGTCATAGCTACTGTCTTCTGACGCAATAGTTGCCTTCAGTTGCTTACGCTTTGCCGCATATTGCTTGGCAAGCTTGGTGCGCTTTTTTTCGCGCGCAATCATGGATTTCTTAGCCACTTGCAGGAATTCCTTAGTTAGTTCCTGAATGGAAAATTAAATTTCTTCAGCAAAGCCAATGCTTCCGCATCGTTCTTTGCTGACGTCGTAATCGTGATGTCCATGCCGCGCATCGCATCGATTTTGTCGTAATCAATTTCAGGAAAGATGATTTGTTCCTTGACACCCATGCTGTAATTTCCACGGCCATCAAATGATCGGTTATTGATACCTCGAAAATCTCTAATACGAGGCATGGCTATCGCCACCAAACGATCCAGAAACTCATACATTCTTTCTCGGCGCAAAGTTACCTTCGCACCAATCGGATAATCATCACGGATCTTAAAGCCCGCTATCGATTTCCTAGCAACGGTCACAATAGGCTTCTGCCCACTGATCGCCGCCAAATCGGCTGTAGCGTTTTCTATTACTTTTTTATCGCCAACCGCTTCTCCAAGACCCATATTCAGGGTGATCTTTTCTATGCGCGGTACTTCCATCACGCTCTTGTAAGAGAACTCACTCATCAAAGCTGGAACGATCTTCTCTTTGTACTCTTCTGCTAGTCTTGCCATGACGCTTAACCGTCTACCGCTGTGTTGTCAGACTTAAAATAACGCTCTTTCTTACCAGCATCATTAACCCGATAGCCAATTCTGTCTGCTTTGTTCTTAGCCGGATTGAAGATGCCTATGTTAGAGATATGCAAAGGCGCTTCTTTCTCTTGTATGCCGCCTGGATCTCCCATCTGAGGATTTCCTTTCGCGTGCTTTTTAACCATATTGATACCGTCTACTATCACAGCATCATCTAGCACTCGCGCAACCGTCCCACGTCGGCCTTTATCTTTGCCGGCGAGCACAATTACGTCATCGCCTTCTTTTATTCGGTTCATTTGCCTACTCTCTCTACAACACTTCCGGCGCAAGCGAGACGATCTTCATAAATTTCTCACTGCGCAACTCACGCGTTACAGGGCCAAAAATACGCGTTCCAACCGGTTCCAACTTAGCGTTCAAAATTACCGCTGCATTGGCATCGAACCGGATCGCTGATCCATCGCTTCGACGAATCGCTTTAGCAGTACGAACCACGACGGCGTTATACACCTCGCCTTTTTTAACCTTGCCACGTGGAATAGCGTCTTTGACGCTGACCTTTATGACATCGCCCACTCGCGCATATCGACGGTGCGATCCGCCAAGCACCTTGATGCATTGCACGCGCCGGGCGCCGCTGTTATCAGCAACGGTCAGTACGGTCTGCATTTGAATCATCGGAACGCTACTCTTAAACTGTGTTTATTAAAAATTACTATTCGCTAGCCGTCTCTAAAACCTTATCCAGAGTCCAGGATTTGGTTTTCGACATCGGTCGGCACTCTTTTATTTGCACAAGATCGCCAATGTTTAATACATTTTCCTGATCGTGCACATGATATTTTTTGCTTCGACGCATGTATTTGCCATACATCGGATGCTTAATCCGTCGCTCAACCATCACTGTGGCTGTCTGGATCATCTTGTTACTGGTAACACGGCCAATAACCGTGCGCTGCAGTTTGCCTTGCGCTTCACTCATCTTCAGGCACCTGCCACTGTTTTCTGTTTAATCACGGTTTTAATCCGAGCAATTTCTCTACGAACGCGTTTAAAGCTGTGCGGCTTAATGTCCTGTCCTGAGCCTTGTTGCATGCGCAAATTGAACTGCTCTCGATAGAGTGCGGAAAGTTCATTCTCCAACTCATCAACATTTTTCGTTTTTAGTTCTGTTGCTGTAGACATTACGCTGCTGTCCTCTCAACGAAGCTCGTACGAATAGGAAGTTTCGCTGCCGCCAACGCAAACGCTTCACGCGCTATGTCTTCAGACACACCTTCCATTTCATACAACACTTTGCCTGGCTGAACTTTAGCCACCCAGTACTCCACATTACCCTTACCTTTACCCATGCGAACTTCAATAGGCTTTTTAGTAATCGGAGTATCAGGAAAAACGCGAATCCAGATCTTTCCACCACGCTTTATGTGGCGCGTCATAGCTCGGCGAGCCGCTTCGATTTGTCGCGCTGTGATACGACCACGATCAGCCGCCTTCAAGCCATATTCGCCGAAGCTCACTTTATTTCCGCTCTGCGCCAAGCCTCTGTTACGACCCTTGTGCTGCTTGCGGAACTTTGTACGTTTTGGTTGAAGCATTTTTCTCTAGCTCTTACCGTTTACTTTGAGGCCGTCGCAGCATTACTGCTGCTCTTTGCACGCTTGGCTTCCAAGTCGAACACTTCGCCATGGCATATCCAAACTTTGATACCAATAACGCCATAGGTGGTGTGTGCTTCAGCGGTGCCATAGTCGATATCGGCCCGCAGAGTGTGTAGAGGAACACGTCCGTCGTGATACCACTCGCGACGTGCTATCTCGGCACCATTTAAACGACCTGACACTGCGATCTTTACACCCTGAGCACCGAGGCGCATGGTGTTGGTGAGGACTCGCTTCATCGCGCGACGGAACATAACGCGACGCTCCAACTGTTGAGCCACACTTTCAGCAACCAACTGCGCATCAATCTCTGGCTTACGAATTTCAGCAATGTTTATCTTGACGTTATTGATATTCAAACCCAGCATCGGCGCAATCGCTCGACGAAGACGTTCCACATCTTCACCTTTCTTTCCAATCACTATGCCTGGACGAGCAGAATGGATGGTGATGACGATCGCCTTAGCAGGTCGGTCGATGTGAATCTTTCCAACCGACGCGTGTGCCAATTCTTTTTTGAGGTATTCCCGAACAGCAATGTCATCGTTCAGGTAATTCGCATAGTCTTCGCTGTCGGCGTACCAAGTTGAATTCCAATCGGTTGAGATACCGAGACGAATTCCAATTGGATGTACTTTTTGACCCATTTCTATATGCCCCTAGCTATCCGAAACCGTCACAGTAATGTGACTGGTCCGTTTCAGAATTCGGTTAGCCCGGCCTTTGGCTCGCGCCCGCAATCGCTTCATAGTTGGTCCTTCGTTAACTTGAACTGCAGACACTTTCAATTCGTCGATATCCGCACCCTCATTGTGTTCTGCATTGGCAATGGCACTATCGACTAGCTTCTTCATCATTGCACCGGCCTTTTTCTCACTGAAGGTCAGTACTTCCAATGCTGTTTCGACGGGTAGCCCCCGTATTTGATCCGCCACTAGTCGCGCCTTCTGGGGCGAAATGCGGGCGTATCGCAGTTTTGAGTCAACTTGCATGGTTATCGAACCTTCTTGTCGGCGACATGGCCTTTGTAGGTACGAGTTGCGGCGAACTCTCCCAACTTATGGCCCACCATATTTTCCGAGACCAACACAGGTACGTGCTGACGCCCATTGTGAACGGCAATCGTCAAGCCCACCATGTCGGGCAATATCATCGAACGGCGCGACCACGTTTTGATCGGTCGTTTGCTGTTCGCGGCTTTCGCTTCTTCAACTTTCTTCACCAAATGGTGATCGACGAAAGGCCCTTTCTTCAGAGAACGTGGCACGAACTACCTCACTTATTTCTTGTTGCGTCGGCGCACGATCATGCGATCGGTCCGCTTATTCTTACGAGTTTTGTGGCCCTTTGTTGGCGTACCCCAGGGGCTCACTGGATGCCGTCCACCAGAGGTACGGCCTTCACCACCACCATGTGGATGGTCGACAGGATTCATCGCAACACCGCGAACGGTTGGGCGAACACCACGCCAGCGAGTAGCACCGGCTTTACCTAGCTTGCGTAGCGCATGTTCTGAATTACCGACTTCACCCACGGTAGCTCGACAGTCGCTCAACACTCGGCGCATCTCACCAGAACGCAAACGTAACGTGGCATGTAAACCTTCACGGGCCACTAACTGAACTGCCGCACCGGCACTGCGAGCCATCTGTGCACCTCTGCCAGGCTTTAATTCGATACAGTGAATGGTGGTACCCACTGGGATGTTGTTTATAGGCAGCGTGTTCCCTGGTTTGATGGGCGCTTCTCGGCCGGACATCAATTGATCGCCGGCCGCAACGCCCTTGGGCGCGATCATGTAACGACGCTCCCCATCGGCATACTTCAGCAGCGCGATATTGGCTGTTCGATTGGGATCGTATTCGATACGCTCAACGACACAACCAATACCATCTTTGTTGCGTTTGAAATCGATTTTCCGGTATCGGCGTTTATGGCCACCACCAATATGACGTTGAGTAATGCGACCGTGGTTGTTACGTCCGCCAGATTTACTCATCTGCTCAACAAGCGGCTCATAAGGGCCTTCTTTGGAAAGCTCCTTATTTTGAACGCGAACCTGAAAACGCCTACCCGGCGAGGTTGGTTTTGATTTTACGAGTGCCATGATTAACCTTCCAACCCAACGAAGTCTATGTCCTGGCCCTCAGCCAAACGAACAATCGCCTTCTTCCAGTCAGATCGCTTACCGTTGACCTGACCGAAGCGTTTATTTTTACCTTTTACATTAACAATCTGAACACTTCTAACATTCACACTGAACAGTTTTTCAATCGCCTGACGCACTTCCAATTTGGACGCATCGTTAGCAATTCGAAACGTGTGTCTGCCTACCATCTCTGCATCTAGTGATGTCTTTTCAGAGACATGGGGTGCCAGTAAAATTTGATAGAGGCGTTGGTCGTTCATCCGAGTCGCTCCTCCAGGATTTTCAGCGCCGCCGGTGTAGTGACAATGTGGGGATACCGAACCAGACTCACTGGATCGACACCTTCCGCATCCATAATCAGAATATTGGGCAGATTACGAACGGACAGGTAGGTAGCCTCAGAGACATCTTCTAG
>JAHQVR010000316.1 GCA_019634245.1 Gammaproteobacteria bacterium | reverse complement strand
GTTTGCAACGCTGGACCCTACATTAAGAAGACTTGAACTGAGCAACGGAATTGCAACAGTTTTGGCTGATACGGTTGGTTTTATCAGTGATCTACCCCATGAATTAGTAGATGCCTTTCGATCTACGTTGGTAGAGACCCGAGATGCCGACCTGTTGCTGCATGTGGTGGACGTCAGTGACGATGAGCAGGCTCAGCGCATCAGGGATGTTAATGAGGTGCTAGAGGGTATTGGTGCTCAAGATACCCCGCAGTTGGTGGTCTACAACAAGATTGACGCTAATCACCAACCTGCGAAGGTGCAGTGCGACGACTCAGGAAGAGCTGAAGCGGTATGGGTGTCGGCGATCACTGGAGAAGGTATTGAGTTGTTGCTGGATACCATAGCGACAATTCTAGCGGGAAGAAGAGTGACAGGTTGGTTGACTGTTAGCGCAGAGCAGGGTCGGCTGCGGTCGCTTCTGTACTCGGCGTCTGCCGTGCTTACAGAGGAAGTGCAGGAAGATGGAGGTGCCTCGTTGCACATTGATATGGATGCCGTGGAGTTTGCTCGACTCTCCAGTGAGTACGAGTTAACTGCGAACTTTGAATCAGATGCACCGAAGTCGGGAGTATCCGGACAACTTTAATTTTATTGACGCCGCGTTAGTGACGGCGCTGGAGTAAAAACCTTATGGCTTGGAATGAGCCAGGTGGAAATGACAATGATCCGTGGGGCAACCGCAAGAACAACAGTGGCGGCCCTCCCGATCTTGACGAAGTATTTAATAACCTGAAAAACAAATTTGGCGGACTGTTTGGTAAGTCCGGTCGCGGTTCTGGCTCGGGTTCTCGTGGCGGTCTACCTACCGGCAATATCGGCGGTAAAGGCATTGCTGCATTGCTTGGAATACTGGCAGTGATTTGGCTGGTGACCGGCTTCTATATCGTGCAACCTGCAGAACGTGCAGTGGTGACGCAATTTGGTGCCTACAAAACCACCGAAGGCCCGGGTCTTCACTGGCACATACCCTGGCCAGTTGAAATGGAAGAGCGGGTTGACATTGAACAAATCCGCAGCGCGAATTTACCCGATCAGTTGATCTTGACTCAAGATGAAAACATTGTCGATATCGATATAGCGGTGCTGTACAACATCAAAAACGCTGAAAACTATTTGTTTAAGGTAAGAGAGCCCGACGACACATTGCGACAGGCTGCGGAAAGTGCTTTGCGTGAGGTTATCGGTCAAACCAATATGGAGCTGGTTACTACGACTGGTCGAGAGGCTAACTGGGAGCGCACATTGGTTGCGTTACAATCCATTCTTGACAGCTACGAGTCTGGCATCCACGTGGTTAGAGTCAACGGTAAAAAGGCCAAGCAGCCAGCGGAAGTGCAGGCGGCTTTTGATGATGTTGTGAAAGCACGTGAGGATAGAGAGCGGTTTATCAGTGAGGCCGAAGCCTATCGCAACGATTTGATTCCGAAAGCCCGAGGTGACGCCCAGCGAATCATTGAAGAAGCAGAAGGTTACAAAACACGGGTTGAACAGGCGGCCATTGGTGAGTCGCAGCGCTTTTTATCGTTGTTGAGCGAATTCGAAAAGGCGCCTGTGGTCACGCGTGATCGCCTCTATCTTGAATCCATGGAAACCGTTTTATCGAACACCAGCAAAGTGTTGGTCGATTCAACCGGTGGCAATAGCTTGATGTATTTGCCCATCGATAAATTGATCGAAAACCGCCAACAGAATTCGGCAAACGGAACCGGGCTAAGTAGTGAGCAGACAACCTATCCTCAGAGTTCTTCGCAGTCGGGGTCTACGCTCTCCATTCCCACGGGTGTTCGTGAAACAGCTAACGATGTGTTGCGTTCGCGTGACCGGGCGGTACGACGATAATGAAAGCGTTATTAAATCCTATCTCTATTGTTATTGGAGCCTTCCTATTATTGCTGGTCTCTATGATGCTGTTTACGGTAGACGAAAGAGAAAAAGCCATCAAACTACGGCTTGGTGAGGTCGTTGAGACGGAATACGAAGCGGGGCTTCATTTCAAGTTTCCAGCGCCTTTCGAACGGGTGTTTAAATTTGATAAACGGATTCTGACTTTGGATGTGTTGCCGGAAGCAGTGTTAACCAGTGAGCAGAAAAACGTCGATGTGGATTACTTTATCAAGTGGCGTATCGCTGATGCGGAGCTTTTCTATACCCGCATCGGTGGCAGCAACTTCCGCGAATCCAAGTTGCGGGCCGACGACCGACTAGCCAGTACCGCAAAGGATGGGCTGAAGGCTGCATTTGGTCGCCAAACACTAAGAGATGTTATATCGAGTAAACGAGCGTCGTTGATGTCCGAGATCCAGCAAACGGTGGATCAAGAGGCCCGGGGTTTGGGCATCGAAGTGACTGATGTGCGAATCAAGAAGGTTGAGCTTCAACCCGATGTGCGCGAGTCTGTCTATCAGCGTATGGAGAAGGAGCGGGAAAAGATAGCCAAGGAAATTCGTTCTGAGGGTGAAGAGCAAAAAAAGAAGATCGTTGCTGAGGCCGATCGTATTCGTGAAGAAACACTGGCTGCGGCTTATTCGCAGGCAGAAACCACTCGCGGTACCGGTGATGCTGAAAGTGCCAGGGTGTATGCGGAAGCCTACGGGACCAACCCAGAGTTTTATAATTTGTTTCGCAGTTTGCAGGCCTATCGGAAGTCTTTCAGCGGCACTGGTGATGTGATGGTTCTTGAGCCCAAGAGTGACTTTTTCAAGTTCTTCAATGCGGCACCTCAAACCACCGCCAGTAGTGTGCCGCAATCCACCTCTGAAACAGATGGCAGCAGTCAGTAGTGGAGATGGTCAGAGCGTCTGAGCAATAATGCCGACGTGCCTGGGCTATCTATGCAAAATTGACGCAATATGTGGACTGACATTCTGACCGCCATTTGCCTCGTCTTCATCATCGAGGGTGTGATGCCGTTTCTGAACCCGGCGGGATGGAAGTCCATGATGCGCCAGCTGCTGGAAATCGATGATAAGCAGCTGCGCATTGTGGGATTAGTGTTTATGCTCGCCGGTGTCTTACTGCTTTCCATTATCCGCTGATATGACAGGTATTTCCCCATCCGGTTCTTCTTGGCAGTTACCTGACGGTGTTGAGGAACTGTTGCCTGCAGCCGCTTGGCAGTTAGAAGGACTGCGACGCAGATTTATCGATCAGTGCGATCTCTGGGGGTTCGATTTGGTGATGCCACCGATGATCGAATACATCGATAGCCTGCTGACTGGTACGGGTGAAACGATGGATTTGCAAACCTTCAAACTCGTGGACCAGCAAAATGGCCGAACCCTTGGGGTTCGCGCTGACATCACTCCACAGGTGGCCCGCATCGATGCTCATGCGTTGCGATCAGATTCGCCCAATCGACTTTTTTATGTCGGCACGGTACTGCGAACTCGCAGCGACGGTTTAGGGGGTAGTCGTAGCCCGATGCAATTTGGGGCTGAATTGTTTGGTCATGCGGGACCACAGAGCGACATCGAAATAGTCCAACTGATGCTCGATACCGCGTTGTTGACCGGCATAAACCCATCGTCTCTAATCTTGGATCTGGGTCACGTGGGTGTGTATAAAGCGCTGATCTCGGAGGCCGGTCTGGACTCATCGATTGAGGCAGAGCTCTACGATGCATTGCAAAGGGGTTCGGCTCCTGATGTTCAGGCTGTTGTGCTGTCTGTGCCTGGGGCTCAAACTAACCCCGTGCTAATGGCGCTACAGGATCTGCCAAACCTGCGTGGGGATATTGGTGTTCTCGATCAGAGGTTACTACCGTTAATCGACACGGTACCGGCGCTTGAGTCTGTGTTGTCGACACTCAAAACCATCATCACTGCGGTGACCACCAGTCACCCAGAGGTGCAACTTCATATCGATTTGGGCGATCTGCGAGGGTTTCGCTATCACACAGGCGCCTTATTTGCCGTTCTCACCGATACAGGAGTGGAACTTGCCCACGGCGGCCGCTATGATGCGATCGGGGCTGCGTTTGGGCATCCGCGCTCGGCGACCGGCTTTAGCGGTGACATGAAAAACTTGTCTGATGTAATGCCAGCCGAAGCTCGTAGAGTGCCTGGTGTGTTTGTGGCCTATGAAGACGCCCAGCGTTGCCAGTCGGAAATTGCCCGCAGGCGCCAGCAAGGGGAACGGGTACTGGTGGGTTTACCGGATATTTCGGTGGAACTTCAGAAACAATTGTGTGACCGACAATTGGTCTTCATCGATGAGCAGTGGGTGGCGCAGGACATAACCTGACAATTTCAAACACGTATTTTATACCTACAACTTTTACCTAAATAAATGAATCAATGCTTTCAAATGGCGTTTTGCCAGATAGGGGTGCCTGCGTATGTCTAACGGTGTTTTAGTGCTCGGCACTCAGTGGGGTGATGAGGGCAAGGGTAAAATCGTTGATGTGCTAACCGAACAGGCGCACTTGGTTGTGCGTTTTCAAGGCGGACACAACGCAGGCCATACGTTGGTTATTGGTGACGAAAAAACCGTTTTGCACCTGATTCCAAGCGGCGTATTGCGCGACAACACCACCTGTGTCATCGGCAATGGAGTGGTTCTTTCACCCGAGGCATTGTTTGCCGAAATGGATATGCTCGAAGCTCGTGGCGTGCCTGTGGCGCAACGAGTAGTGATCAGTGGCGCTTGTCCGCTGATCATGCCTTATCACATTGCGATCGATCAGGCACGCGAAAAGGCTGCTGGCAAAGATGCTATCGGCACCACTGGACGTGGCATTGGACCCGCCTATGAAGATAAGGTGGCGCGAAGGGCTATTCGTGTGCACGACCTTTATAATCTGAACCGCTTTGGTGAAAAGCTCCAGGTGGCGTGTGACTATCACAACTCAGTGCTTAAAAGTCATGGCTGTGAGCCGTTGAATGTCACCGACATTCTGGATCAAGCCTCTGATTATGCTGCTCGACTCTTACCTTTGGTGAAAGATGTGCCCGGCTTGATCGATCAATACCGTAAAGCTGGCCGACCAATTTTATTCGAAGGTGCCCAGGGTACCTTGCTCGATGTCGATCATGGTACTTATCCATTTGTGACCTCTTCTAACACCGTTTCAGGTGCTGCGTGCAGTGGCAGCGGATGCGGTCCGCAAACCATTGATTACGTTCTGGGAATTACCAAGGCCTATACCACTAGAGTGGGCAGTGGGCCATTCCCGACGGAGTTATTCGATGAGGTGGGTGAAGAACTGGGTAGACGCGGTGATGAGTTTGGCGCAACCACGGGTAGGCAACGCCGTTGCGGTTGGTTTGATGCTGTGGCGGTGAAACGAGCCTGTGTCATCAATGGTGTGACAGGCATCTGCTTAACCAAACTCGATGTCATGGACACGCTAAGTACTCTGCACATTTGCACGGGCTATCGTCTTCAAGGGGAACGGCTAGACTACCCACCCACTGGCAGTGATTTATTGTCTTTGTGCGAACCTGAATACGAGCAAATGCCAGGATGGGAGAGCGCTACTGCGGGCTCTACGCTGTTTAATGAACTGCCCCAGAATGCCCAAGCCTATATCAAGCGACTCGAAGAATTAGTTGAGGTACCGATTCACATTATTTCGACTGGACCGGAGCGTAACGAAAACATCGTCGTCAAAAATCCTTTTTGATCGCCGCTGCAAGTATTACACTCGAGGTGTGTTCTTTGAGTTAGTGTCGATGCAATGGGTAAGTTTGAAGTGTTTGAAAATGTCTCCATTCCATTGGCTGATGGTCGGCAGCTGGCGGCACGCATCTTTATGCCGATACGCACAGGTTCTGAAACGTTTCCAGCGGTGCTTGAATACCTTCCCTATCGAAAGCGAGATGGCACCGCACCCAGAGACGAAAGCACCTACCCTGCGTTTGCCGAAGCCGGTATTGTGGGTGTTCGTGTCGATATCTCTGGCCATGGAGAATCTGACGGTGCTTTCGATGACGAATACTCTCCAGATGAACTCAGTGTTGGCGTAGAAGTAATCGCCTGGATAGCGGCGCAGGATTGGTGCTCTGGCAACATTGGCATGATGGGAATTTCCTGGGGTGGTTTTAACTCGCTGCAAATCGCTGCGCTGAGACCAGCTGCTTTAAAGGCAGTAATTTCTTTAAGTTCGACGGTAGATCGGTATAACGACGACATACATTATAAAAATGGGTGTCTTCTGTATTCGAACTTCTACTGGGCCAACGTCATGCTTTGTTATGCTTCGCGGCCCCCCGATCCAGAGCTTAAAAACCATTGGAGAACGCTATGGATGCAACGCCTGGACACATTGCCCTGGCTATT
>JAHQVR010000315.1 GCA_019634245.1 Gammaproteobacteria bacterium | reverse complement strand
AAGGCTTACTAAAGAACAAAAAGGCCTTTGCAATTGTGGTTTCTGGTGGCACTAGCATTGATAGCGATATTGACTTCGCAACACCTTATTTGCGCCACATTCTCAGCTTTGTAGGCATCACTGATCTCACCATTATTGGAAGTTCAATGGCTGGATTGGATGAAGAAACAGCACATCAAAAAGCGCTAGATTCGATTAGAAGTGCGGTAATCTGATTAGGCGATTCGCTCACCCGAGCTAGAATCAAAGAAATGCACCAGATCTTGTTTAAAGCCGAAGCTGAGTGTGGAGCCTTTGGGCTCTTGAGGTGGTTTTTCCGTTTTGGCGATGAACTCCACCTTCGATGGTGTGAGTAGGTGTACTAAGGCGTATTCGCCCAGGTTTTCCACCAGCTCCAGAGTACCTTCCACGACGGCATTAGCAGAATCTGTCTCCACTAAGTGTTCAGGCCGCAAACCGATTTGCATATTGGCAGAGACGTCTCTTCCGAGCCGGGATGCTCCTTGCGCCGCAAGATCTTTTTCCGTAAAAAAATTCATCTTTGGGCTGCCAATGAACTGTGCAACGAATGCATTGGCTGGGCGATCATAGAGTTCTATGGGTGAGCCCACTTGTTCAATACGCCCATCTCTTAGCACCACGATTTTATCCGCCAGTGTCATTGCTTCGACCTGGTCGTGTGTGACGTAAATCATGGTGGTTTCCAATCGCTCATGCAAACGAGCAATTTCAAGACGCGTTTGTACGCGTAGAGCCGCATCCAAGTTAGATAATGGTTCATCGAACAAAAACACTTCTGGATGACGAACAATGGCGCGTCCAATCGCGACTCGTTGGCGTTGACCACCTGAGAGGTTTCTTGGACTGCGATCCAAATAGTCAGTAATTTGTAGAATTTCTGCGGCGTCTTTTACGCGTCGATCTATTTCAGCCGGGTCGGTTTTTGCCTGTTTCAGGCCGAAGGCCATGTTTTTATACACGGTCATGTGCGGGTATAGAGCGTAGGTTTGAAACACCATGGACACGCCACGCTTTGACGCAGCGATTTCGTTCACTTCTCTATCACCGATGGATACCGAGCCTCCGCTGATTTCCTCAAGCCCGGCAATCATGCGCAATAACGTCGATTTACCGCATCCAGATGGACCAACAAATACAACGAATTCACCATCTTCGATATCGAGATCAACGCCATGCATGACTTGAACATCACCATAGCTTTTGCGCACATCGCGCAGGGTCAGACCGGCCATTTTGACTCCATTTCTGCAATTTCTAACTTCAGAGTTTTGGCAAACTCAGGATACTGGGTTGGCAACTCACCCCAAAGCTGGCTATTCGAGACGAAGGCATCTGTACCTAATAGCGATTTGAGATCATTCCAACTGGGTTCAAGGTATTCGAAAGGGATCTTACCCGCATCAACATGGCGTGCGAAGACATACCAACTAGCGATGCTTCGAATCGCATGGACAGGCATGATACCTTGCTCTAAACAACCCTCGAGCGTCGGGCGAATAAAAATAGGAAACTTAGCCATGCCATCAGCGCATATTCGGGCAACGGTGTCTCCAATTGCAACGTTACCGAAACGCTGAATAATTTTTTGTAAGTAATCTGTCTTTGAAAAAGGTAATTCAAGCGTTAACGCTGGTAGCACTTCTTTGTTTTCGAAACTTTCGAAATGCTCAAGTAAATGGGGCACCCGCATTGCTGCATCGAAGGTTTCAATGCCTTCCAGTGCTGCAAGATAGGCAAGGGCTGTGTGCCCACCATTTAACACTCGAATTTTAGTCTCTTCGTAGGGGTCTACATCATCGGTAACTGTGACACCTATCTGGGCTAGTTCTGGCATATCTGCAGCAGCCAACGATTGAAGTACCCATTGGGTGAAGTCTTCTGCCATGATCGGGGAGGTCACTGGCTGCCCGATCAACGTTGATAACTCTTCACTGAGTGAGTCAGGGCTGCGTGGAGTTATCCGATCAACCATAGAGCAAGGGAAGGCGACGCTTTTTTCAACCCAGCCTGCCAATTCGATCTGCTTACGAGCTTTGAGATACGCCAGAAAGTTTCCGCGCAGCATTTTCCCATTTTGTCGGATGTTATCGCAGCAGGCGATGGTCAATGGTGCCTTGGATGTGTTGGCACGCTGTTGAAGCGCTGCCATCAGGTATCCATAGATACTCTCACACGCCTTTCCATCAACTTCTGACTGGATCAAAGGGTCGTCAAGATTGAGCCGGCCGTTGGCGTCTGTGTAATAACCACTTTCCGTCACGGTAATCGTGACCAAATGAACGGTAGGAATCGATAGTAACGATTCAGTTTCGGATTTGGCCACGCTCCAATCTGAAAATCGAATGTGGCTGCGAACCCGGCGGAGATCTACTTTGCCGTCGGCCGAGTAAGACTTGATGAAATACCCATCGTGCCGTTCAATGTCCTCTTGCGCTGTTTTGAAAATCGCAGCTTCCGATCCGCGTAAATTTACAGCGGCGATTCCCCAGCGACAATCTCCGGTTTGCTGCATATAGTCATCGATATAGATAGCCTGATGCGCTCTATGGAATGCGCCAAAACCCAGATGCACAACTCCGAGTTGGCAGGATGAACGCTCATAGGTCGTTCCAAAGATGGAACTGGAGGTTTCTCCGCTCATGAGACTGACTCGCGATTGGGTGCCAAGTCTTTACGAGCGATTTCCCGGTATTGGGACGGGGTCATGCCTTTCACTTTAAGAAAATGCCGGTTGAAATTTGCAAGATTTTTAAAGCCAGCTGCTTGCGCAATGGCGGTAATTTGAGCATCGGATGCGTAGAGCATGCCACAGGCCTGTCCAATTCGGATTCGATTTAAAAAATCGACAAAGCTATGGCCGGTAACTGCAGTAAAATTTCTGCTAAAAGTAATCTCGGTCATATTGGCCATAGCCGCTGCTTGACCCACTGACATTCCTTCCACGTAATTTTTGGTGACATGATCAACCACATGAGCGATGCGTGCTTGTTTGCTGCCACCCTCGGGCTGGATTAGCTTTGACACAGAGAGTGTTTTCTTTTCGGCGTGCTCATTAAGCCGAACGAGAAACCGCACAAAAGCGAGAATTCGCTCAGCGCCTTTGTTGTCCCGAATAGACTCCATATGCCCGCGCGCAAAGGTGGGATTAAACCCTTCGAAGAAAAGCCCTGATTCTGCTAATTTGAGCATTTGCAATACTTGAGTGAATTCTGGAAACGCTTCAGCGAGTTTCTCAACGCTTTCGTTGCTGAACTGAATCAGCATGTCGCGAATTTCGACCGGCTCTGTCCACACTTGATCGGTTATCCAGTTGTGCGGCAAATTGGGTCCGGTCATAAATAAATCGCCCGCCTTAAAATCACCAATGTAGTCGCCGACAAAGGCTTTACCACGAGTCTCAACCACCAGATGCAATTCGTATTCTTCATGCGCGTGCCAGCGACACAGATCGGTAGGCCAACCATGTTGCAGGTAGCGAATGGATCGTGTAGTTCGATCTACCTTTTCGATTTCCGGTTTGATAATCGACATCGATAGCTACCTTAGGCCTCGTTGCTGTCGTTATCGCTGGGGTAGGGCAGCGTGATGAAAAAACTAGCCGTGCAATGGCTCATTTCACGGCACCAAAGGTTAAGCCGCGAACCAGCTGCTTTTGGCAAAACCACCCAAGAACCACAATGGGTCCCACTGCGGCGGTGGAAACAGCCGACAGTCTGCCGAAGAACAAGCCTTCCGGTGCTCGATTGCCCTCGATCAGTTTGGACAAAGTAGCTGCTTCGGTTGTGGTTAAACGCACCGTCCAGTACGCCTCGTTCCAGCAAAATATGAAACACAATAGAGCGGTGGAGGCCACGCCACCCCAGGCTAGTGGAATCAGAATATCTTTTATCTCTCCCCAGGTACTGACACCATCCATTTTTCCAGCTTCGATGATTTCTTTGGGTATTTCTTTGAAATAGGTAAACAACATCCAAATCACGATGGGCAGATTGATTAGGCACAACACGAGAATAATCAAAAAGTGTGTGTCGTAAATTTGCAGAAAGTTCTTCGTCAGAAAAGTCATCGGGTAGAGTACTGCTGCGGCTGGCAGCATTTTTGTCGATAACATCCAGACCAAAATATCTTTGGTATGACGGCTTGGGTTAAACGCCATGGCGTACGCTGCAGGAACCCCGACAAACAGCGCAAACAGTGTGGCAAAGGTGGAGGTAATGACCGAGTTAATGGCAAAACGCCAGTAGTCGTAGTTCTCAGTCATGTTCAGATAGTTTTCAAGTGTGGGTTTGAACGTGAACAAGTATTCCGGTTTAACGGCATCGGCGTCTGTTTTAAAACTGGTGAACACCATCCAGAAGATAGGGAAGAAAAAAATCAGCGCTATGACCCATGCCAAAACGGGCCAGAAAATATTTCCAAACTTAGATGATTGAGCAACAGCTGCCATTTTCCTTCTCCTAGTCCATTAAGTTCTTGCCGACCATGCGCAGCAAAAAGATCGCCACGATGTTGGCCAGAATAACGGCGAAAATACCAGTAGCACTAGCAGCACCGATATTGTTCGATGAAAATTCACCAATGAGATAGGGTAGGTTCTTGTTGCCATTGCCGCGGCTGACAATTTCAATTTCCGCATACAACGACAGGTGAAAAATTGATTGGATCATTACAACGATCGCTATCGGGCGACCCAGATGAGGTAGCGTCAGGTTGCGAAATCGCGACCAGGCTCCGGCGCCGTCTAAAATGGCGGCCTCTTTTTGCTGCTCATCTTCAGATTGAAGGGAGGTCATGAAAATCAGCACAGCGAATGGCGTCCACTGCCAGGTCACCATAATAATCACCGCATAAGCAGATGTTTGTGTCGCTCTGAAGCTCATCGGTTCTATGTCTGGCCATAGCGAGAAAAAGTAGCCAAGAATGGGAAAATCTTTCAGTCCGGCTACCCAACTGTTTATTCCTTCGACGGCTATGCCGTTGAGTCCGAGTACGGGATCAAGAATCATATTGATCCACAACACCGCATTAACGGCGGGCATAACAAAGAAGGGTGAAATAAGCAGGACGCGGACAATGCCACGACCAGGAAAGGATCGGTTGACCAGTATAGCTAAGGCCAGGCCTAAGACGACGGTGAGCAGTAAAATGCTGCCGACGATAAACAGGCTGTTTTGCACTGCAAACCAAAAATCTTTGGCGTTTAAGACGTATTCATAGTTCCCGAAACCACGCCAGTTGCTAAAACTTGGAGAGGTCCACTCCGGTCTGCGTAAATTGTTTAAAACGTATCGAATGAACGAGAAATAAAGCGTCAGTCCAAGCGGAACTAGCATCCAGAGCAACAACAACACAACCGCGGGTGTTTGAAGTAATCGGGGAAGCGTTCTTTTGGCCATAGCTCTTTGTACCCTTACAAACTTTGAGCTCGCTTAGTTCTAAACGTAGCAGGTGACTGGGAGCCACGATAGTGGCACAGAACCGTGATTCAAACTAGCTAGGAGAAATCTACCTTAAAAAAAAGCTCGGTGGTACACCCACCGAGCTTTTTCCTTTCTTACTTAGACTAAACCTGAACCTGAACTAGTAACTTAGTAGTAGCCAGCTTCACGCATGATCGCGTCAGCAGCAGCTTGTGAAGCTGCAAGAGCCTCATCAACCGACTTAGCACCAGACAGCGCAGCCGCCATTTCTTGAGCAACTGCAGAGCCTACTTCAGGGAACTCAGGGATAGCAGCAAACTGAACGCCAACATAAGGCTTCAGATCTGTAGCTCCAGGAGCCGCTGATTCAATCGCCGCCATTTCCGCTGCAGCAAAACCTGCAACTTCTTGGAACTCAGGATAAGCGTAGGTAGAAGCACGAGTACCGGTAGGTACAGAACCCCAACCGAACTCTGGATGATCGGCTACCGCTTTGATGTAGTCTTTAGAAGTAGCCCACTCAATGAACTTCATAGACGCTTCAGCGTTTGGCGAACCAGCAGGAACTGCCATTGCCCAAGCCCATAGCCAGTTAGCACCCACTGGGTTACCAGCATTAGGTGATTGAGCGTATGCAACACCGTCTACTTCGAGGAATGAAGCAGCGATAGTGGCGTCGATCCACATGCCACACTTGCCTTCATTGTACAGAGCGAGGATTTCGTTAAAAGAGTTACCTTCTGATCCAGGAGGTCCGTAGTTACCCAGCAGATCAACGTAGAAGTTGATAGCTGCTTTCCACTCATCTGAGTCCAAAGCTGGCTTCATATCTTTATCAAACCAGGCGCCACCGAAAGAGTTAACAACAGTGGTGATGAACGCCATGTTGTCGCCCCAACCAGGCTTACCACGTAAACATGCACCGTAGACACCGGCATCAGGATTGTGAATCGCCGCAGCAGCTGCTTTGATGTTGTCCCAAGAATCGTTGTCAGCGATGGTTACACCAGCCGCATCCGTTAAATCTTTACGGTACATAACCATGGAAGATTCACCGTAGAAAGGTGCTGCATACAAAGTACCTTCGTGAGACAAGCCGTTGCGCATGGCAGGTAGCATGTCGTCAATATCGTACGCTTCACCGAACTCAAGTGGCTCGATCCAACCTGCTGCACCCCAGATAGGAGCTTCTTGCATGCCGATGTTGATGATGTCGTACTGACCACCGCCAGTGGCTGTATCAGAAGTTACCTGCTCACGCAGTACACCTTCTTCCAAAGACACCCAATTCAACTTGACACCAGTTTCTTCAGTGTAAGCTTCTGCAACTTTCTGCATGTTGATCATGTGACCGTTGTTAACGATCGCGATAGTCAGCTCTTGTGCTGACGCTGTCGTTGCCGCAGCAACGCCCAAAGTCAGGGTCAGAGCCGCGTGACGTACTAATTTCATATATTTCCTCCGAGAGAAACCGAATTATTCGTATTGACTGCCCCGCCAATGTGCGGGAAAACAGTTCAGGGTGCAAATACGATCCCAACAATAGTACATACAAAATCATCATTTTAGATGTGTTTGAATTCTCGTTATGTGGGTTAACTACTTGCGCTCGTCGACCCCGAATGGCGTCTTGATTACGAAATATTGGTTGTTTTGCCCTTGAAAATCAGGTGGATGCCGAATCCCATTGCACTTGAGCAAATCTGGGTTGTGGATTCTGATAGTGTTATTTCAATGGAATTCCGGCAGCGAGATTGCGCATGAAAATAGCGCTTTACTATTCCCCAGGTGCTTGTTCTCTCGCACCCCATGTCGCACTGATTGAAATCGGTTTGCCGTTTGAGTTAAAACGCTTTTCGACCAAAGATCGACTGAACTTCTCTAAGGAGTATTTGGCGATCAATCCAAAGGGTCGGATACCGGCTTTGTCAGTAAATGATTTATTACTTACAGAAAACGCTGCGATACTGGCTTATCTAGGCCGCAACTTTCCGCAGTCGGGTATCTATCCGCACGAACCAGAACCAGAAGCCCGTTGTCTGGAATGGTTGGCCTGGTGTTCCAACACCGCGCATGTGGCGTTTGCGCAAATTCTCCGCTCCGAACGCTTTGTTCTGTCTGAAGAGCATCACCCATTGGTGCAAGCCAGCGGTCATGATAATTACAAGGCTTGTTTGAGGCTGATCGAAGAACATCTGACTCAGCATCAGTACGCGGTCGGCGATCGATTCACCGTGGTGGATCCGTTTTGGTTGGTGCTGTTTCGGTGGGGTGTCATGCAGGGGTATGACATGAGGCAGGGCTATCCCCAGTTCGCTCAATACATTGAAAAACTTCTGCAACGCCCGTCGGTTATACAAGCCTTGGAAACGGAAGGTATTTCAGTGTGGAGCTAGTGGTTTTACTGACCCATCGCCGCCAGAATTTTATCGCAGCCCACCGGGACCGTGAGACGGCCGCTTTTTATATCGTTTTCAACTTCTGTAATCAGTGAACGCAGATCGTCCTTTGAGTGAAGCTGAGCCATAAGTTTGTTTTCGATCATCGACCACAGCCAACGCAAGCGTTGTTCTTGCCGAAGCGATTGCAGCTCTCCCGTTTTTTCAAGCGCACTGCGGTGTTCTAAAACGCACTGCCACAATTCTTGTACCCCATTGCCAGTTTCTGCACTGCAGGTGAGAGCGACTGGCTGCCAAGATGAGGTGGGTTGTAATATGGACAGCGCCCGTGAGTAGGCGGTTTTGGCGTGGCCAGCAGCGATTTGTCGATCACCGTCAGCTTTGTTCACCGCAATGATGTCAGCCAGTTCTAAAGCACCTTTTTTGATGCCTTGTAAATCATCTCCTGCGCCAGGCAACATCAGCAGGCAATAGCAGTCCACCATGTCTGCCACCGCAGTTTCCGATTGCCCCACGCCAACCGTTTCAACCAGAACCACATCAAACCCAGCCGCTTCACACAGTAACAACGATTCTCGGGTCATCCGAGTAACGCCGCCCAAATGGCCGCTCGACGGAGACGGTCGGACGAAGGCTTGCGGGTGTTTACTCAATTGACTCATTCGGGTTTTGTCCCCGAGGATACTGCCACCGGTACGCTGACTACTCGGGTCGATGGCGAGTACGGCGACCCGATGGCCTTGCTCGATTAACTGCATGCCCAGAGTTTCGATTAACGTGCTTTTTCCAACACCCGGCACGCCACTGATGCCCAATCGAATAGCTTGACCCGTGTCTGACATCACTATTTTTAATAGCGACTGTGCTTGTGCGGTGTGGACGGGCAGGGTGGATTCAATGAGCGTAATGGCTTTTGATAAGGCTACTCGATCACCACGCTTTATCCCGTTGGCCAAGTCTTCGCTATTAATATCAGACATAAACGGGTTGAATCAGGCGGCGTTTGAATTGAGCTGGTTCAGTAATTCAAGAGCTGCGGTGCCCACGACCGTTCCCGGGGGAAAGACTGCGGCGGCGCCAGAGTCGAGTAACACTGGAATATCCTGTGGCGGGATAACGCCACCGACCACAATTAAAATATCCTGCCGACCTTGAGCGGTCAGGGCCGCTTTTAATGCCGGTACCATAGTGAGATGGCCTGCGGCTAAAGAGCTGGCTCCGACGATATGTACATCGTTGTCCACCGCTTGTTGAGCGACCTCTTCAGGCGTTTGGAACAGCGGCCCAATATCCACATCGAACCCTAAATCAGCAAATGCCGTGGCGATAATTTTTTGCCCACGGTCATGTCCGTCTTGACCCATTTTCGCCACTAGGATGCGAGGTCTTCTGCCTTGAGCGTTCATAAACGCTTCTACGGCGGTATCTATTTTAGGCCGATCTGAATCTGTACTCATGGCACTACGATACACGCCTTCGATGGTTTGTATGCGGGCAGTGTGTCGACCAAAAGAGGTTTCCAGAGCTTCGGAGATTTCGCCCACGGTTGCTCTTGCTCGAGCGGCGTCGACGGCTAACGCAAGTAGGTTACCCTCACCGGAGGCTGCTGCCTGCTCCAAGGCTTTGATACACCGCTGATGGGCGTCTTTGTCTCGGGACTGGCGAAGCGTTTTGAGCTTGGCGAGCTGTTGTTCTCGCACGGCTGCATTGTCCACCTTTAAAACATCCACAGGCGCTTCGTTGTCGAGCATGAATTTGTTGACACCCACAACGGTTTGTTCGCCAGAATCAATGCGCGCTTGAGTTCGAGTTGCCGCCTCTTCAATGCGCAGCTTGGGTATGCCTGCTTCGATGGCGGCGGCCATACCGCCGGTTTGCTCCACTTCTTGGATATGCTCCCAAGCTTTACGGGCAAGGTCGTGGGTAAGTGTTTCCATGAAATAACTACCACCCCATGGATCGACAGTTGTACAAGTGCCTGCCTCATGCTGCAAGAACAATTGTGTGTTGCGCGCAATTTGCGCCGATGTGTCAGTGGGTAGCGCCAATGCTTCATCAAACGCATTGGTGTGCAGTGATTGTGTTTGCCCGCTTACCGCTGCCATGGCCTCCACACAGGTTCTAGTGATGTTGTTATAAACATCTTGTGCTGTCAGGCTCCAGCCTGATGTCTGGCAATGCGTTCGTAAACTGGCCGAGCGTGGATTGTTCGGCTTAAAATTTGATACCAAACTGGCCCAGAGCATTCTTGCTGCGCGCATTTTGGCAATTTCCATGTAGTGGTTCATGCCGATGGCCCAGAAGAAGGACAGCCGGGGTGCAAAGCTGTCGACATCCAGTCCTGCAGCGATACCCGTGCGCAGATACTCAACGCCATCGGCGAGTGTGTACGCTAATTCCAGATCGGCGGTCGCTCCGGCCTCTTGCATGTGATATCCCGAGATACTGATGCTGTTGTATTTCGGCATATGTTCGGAGGTGAAGCGAAAAATATCAGCGACGATGCGCATCGATTCTTTCGGTGGATAGATGTAGGTGTTACGCACCATAAATTCTTTCAGAATGTCATTTTGAATCGTGCCACTTAATAGCTTCTTATCAACGCCTTGCTCTTCGGCGGCAACTATATAGAGCGCAAGCGTTGGGAGCACGGCACCGTTCATGGTCATCGACACGCTCATAGTGTCGAGCGGGATGCCGTCAAACAGTGTTTGCATGTCGAGAATGGAATCTATCGCAACGCCGGCCATACCCACATCACCAGAGACCCTTGGGTGGTCGGAATCGTAGCCACGGTGCGTGGGTAGATCGAAAGCAATCGATAAACCTTTTTGCCCGGCGGCCAAATTTCTACGATAAAAAGCGTTACTTTCTTCAGCGGTGGAAAAACCTGCGTATTGCCGAACAGTCCAGGGCTTGGTGACATACATAGTGGGGTAAGGGCCCCGCGTGAACGGCGCAAAACCGGGCATGCTGTTTTGAATATTGCTGGCTTTCAAATGGCTTGTGTCGTAGTGGTTTTCCAGCGATAGGCCTTCGGGCGTTATTAACCCAGGGTTTGGTGAATCGTGTGGCGTAGGCTTACCAGGTGCTGGAGCGGGTACATCTGCGAACCGAAAACGATGCTGTTTCATGATTCAAACTCCTGTGAATCACGCACGGGTGTTAGAGGTTCGATAGCACTTAACTGCTCGGCTGAATGGTTGTTATTAGAGTTCTTTTTATTGGGCCTATCATCGGCTTGATATTTATTGACACCCACCCGGATCGAGTCGCCGCGTTGCAAATTCTTGACTCGATTCATGTGTGTGTTTGCAAGCTGTGCTTGCCAAGCGCCACTATTGACGGCGTT
>JAHQVR010000314.1 GCA_019634245.1 Gammaproteobacteria bacterium | reverse complement strand
CTATTCGTCAGACGTTCATAGACATTCAAAACAAGATCGAAGGTATTGATTCGGTCGAATGGGGAGAGAACAGCAGTCCGGAAAACCTTAACAAGCACTACACGCATTGCGTACTCATGACGTTCAAAGATGAGGAAAGCCGCGATGGCTACCTACCTCATCCGGAGCATGAAGCGCTAGTGGCAGAATTTAAACAAGTGTTGGAAGACATCGTGGTATTCGATTACGTTGCATAACTATCGAGCTACCATGAGTAATGTATATGTGTGTGAGGAGGTTGAGGCAATCCGCACCATGCATCGTGATGTGCTTCAGCAAGGTTACACTGTAAACAGTGTGTACGATTGGGTCGCAAAGCAAGCCGAAACTCTTCTAGCCGAGCATGCAGCCGGAAATAAGGCCGTGCTATTTCATCTACGCTGTTGGCTGCCCGAACTATCCTCGGAATCCGATAAGTCAGTTTTGTCAAATGAACTATCGGTGGATCAAGCTCAGTTGTGTATGGCGCGTGAGTATGGTTTTGCCGGTTGGCATGAAGTTTTGGCAAAACAGGATGAAGCCTTCGAACCCCAATTTGAGCACGCTGTGGACTTTGCATTGAACGGACAAGCTGATCTATTACAGACCGCATTAAATCAGAACCCGAATTTAGTCAATCAGGTGTCGCCGTTTGGTCATGGCGCTGGCTTATTGCACTATATGGCGGCGAACGGCGTGGAGTCACATCGGCAGGTTACGCCACAAAACGCACTTAACACTGTTCAACTGTTGTTTGAGTCTGGTTGCGATGTGAATGCGACTGCAAACATGTACGGTGGAAACAGTACCGTGCTTGGGTTATGGGAAACCAGTGCGCACCCTGCAAAGGCGGGAGTGCAGGCGGAAGTGTCGCAATACTTAATTAAGAACGGGGCGGTGTAAACCTTAACCCGTTACTGCCTGTCGAACGCCGACCGTATCAAGCCAAACCCCGCCAGTGCAAACAGAGCTGAGGCAAGACCCTGTATCCATGCTTCAAACCGCTGATACAAATGCATCATGCCAGCTGTAGAGAAACAGCAGGAATACAATGCGTTGTTCAGAAAGCCAACCAGAATACACACAGAGGTCGCTGCAATTAGCATGACCATGCCGTCGTTAGCGTCAATGCCGACCGACAGCGCAGCCATCCAAGCCAGCACAGACTTAGGGTTGGAAATATTTAATACCATCCCTCTTATAAACCAGCGCTGATTCCCTTCAATATGTATATCGGCTTTTGACAACGACGCTGCTTTTGCTGCTTTCGCTGATTGAAAAGCCAGCCATAAAAGATAAAGCCCACCCAGCACTTTCAACAGTGAGAGCACATACAGTGAACTCTGCAGTACAGCGCCCATGCCGCTGGCGGCTACCAGGCCCCAGAAGATTAATCCTGTTGACAAGCCTGCGCCATAAATCAAACTGGTTCGTCGACCGAATTTCATGGCAATAGTGGCGTTCGACAAATTAGCCGGCCCCGGCGTTACTGCAACGATGAAGAAGGCGAGTCCGGCTGAAATGAGTGAAACAATATCAATCATGCGTTTGGTTCAGTGGTTAACAATGGGCTGAGTGTATGATACTGCCACACAATCTATAGAGCCAGGCAGGAGAGAGTCATGAGTACGCAGAGTCCGGTGATGAAAGCATGGGCAAAGTGTTCCGGCTTACCTGCGGGAAAATGGCTGTTCTCTCGTATTGTCGGTTGGAAAGCACCGTACTTTGCCAGCATTAGCCCGCAGTTTACAGATCTTAAACCTGGTTACTGCGAAGTTCGCATAAAGAAAAAACGCAAAGTTTTGAATCATATTGGAACTGTTCATGCCATAGCCATGTGTAATATGGCGGAGTTAGTTGCAGGCACGGTTACCGATGCAAGTATTCCAAAAACCCACCGTTGGATTCCTAAAGGAATGCAAGTGGATTACTTGGCCAAAGCAGAAACTGATCTGAGAGCCATGGCCAGTCTGGATTTGAAGGATGGTCTGTCTGGGTCAGCAGAAATGCCCGTTACAGTAGATGTAGTGGACGCTGCCAACCAGCGTGTCGCAAGCGCCACCATTACGATGTGGGTAACTGAGAAATCGCCAGCTGCATGATTTTGGTTGATTTGATGTAGCGGTCAATACAAACAGTACGCTCCTTGAGTTTTACAGTTTTGAGCCTTACAGTTTCGAGCCTTACAGTTTCGAGGCTATTTAGTTAGATTGATACTCGCTGGGCCGCGAACTTAATATCAATTTGGAAGCTGCCTTCATTCACTAACCAACGCTGAATAGTGTAACTACGGGTGCCACTGCTGTGCATTGGATCCATGTTCGCCATTTGAGTTGCTTGCTCAAGTGTACTAGCACGGTAAATTATTAAACCGACCCCTTCCATCTGCGTGCCGGATAAATCGGATAACGGGCCGGCCATAACGAGCTTGCCCTCTTTTTCTAATTCCGATTGATATTTGAGATGGTCTGGCAGCACCTCTCTCAGCTTCTCTGGTGGTTCGACCGGTGTGCTAATAACCGCAAACATTTCGCAGGCCAGCGATCCTCGCTCCTCGGCTTGTTTCTTATAGTCTGCCCACACCGGCATAATCATCTCCGAAAAATATCGATATTATTTGACAAGGTATCATCCTATCGTTAAAAATTGAACGATATCCACTTCATTTTCAATAGAAACATGAAATTCCTTGTAGGTTCGGGTCAGTCTGCGGCAGAGCCGCATGTGTATCTGGTTGAAGGCGATCTGGCGTTCGATTTGACAGCGGCTGACGCCTCGGTCGGGCATGATCTCATGCACCTTATCGGTGTGGCCGATCTAGACGGCACGGTTGCAAAGCTCAGAGCGACGGCACCAAGCGTTGCTGTATCGGGAATAACGCCAGCCTTGCCAGTGGCAAAACCAGGCAAGACGATTTGTCTGGGGCTTAACTATATCGACCACATTAAAGAAGGCGGGTATGACGTGCCCGACTATCCTGCATTGTTTATGCGCGGGCCAAACTCATTAATGCCTGCTGATGCGCCAATGGTGGTGCCGAGCTGTTCAGAGCAACTCGACTATGAAGTCGAGCTCATGGTCATCATCGGTAAAGAAGGTAAGCACATTACGGAAGACAACGCCTACGACCACATTTTCGCGTATTCGGTTTTCAACGACGGATCAGTACGCAACTACCAGCGCAAAACTCATCAATGGACGCCAGGTAAAAACTTTGATGCCACAGGACCAATTGGGCCTTTTTCAGTCACGCCTGACGAATTACCACTAGGCGCTGCCGGACTGAAAATAGAGTCGCGTGTGGGTGATGAAATTCTACAGTCAGCCAACACCTCTGAAATGCTCTGGCCAGTTGCGAAAACACTGGCTGCTATTTCGGAATTTGCCACATTGAATCCTGGCGACTACATCGCCATGGGAACACCGCCAGGTGTTGGGCATGCACGCACACCGCAAAGATGGTTGCGCCCCGGGGAAGTAGTTGAAGTGGAAATCGAAGGCATTGGCATTTGCGCAAACCCGATTGTTGCAGAAGCCGATCTTGCGGAACATAAAACTACGAGCGCAAGCGCATGAATGCCCCCGAGGGTGCGGAGCTTGAAAAACTGCGCGCCGAGGCGCAAGCAGATTACCGTGCGTTGCGTGAAAGAAAACCAGAGTTAGATACCGATTCCATCGATGTCATTATCAGTGGTGCACGATCTCACTATGCCTGGTTAGATAAGCCAGTTCCAGATTCCTTGTTAAAACGCATTTATGGCATAACCGCCTCTGGTGCTACCAGCATGAATAGTTGTCCGGCGCGGTTTGTATTTGTTACTTCAGATGAAGGTAAACAGAAGCTGGCAAAATCCTTAAAACCCAAAAATGTTGACAAGATGCTTTTAGCGCCTGTAACGGCCATTATTGCTTACGATCTAGATTTCTGGCACGAGCTTCCTTACTTGTTCCCTCATGAAGATCGGCGACCTTTTTTTGAAGGAAAAACAGATTACATCGAAGACACGGCATATCGAAATTCAACTTTGCAAGGGGCTTATTTCATGATTGCGGCTCGGGCTGTTGGGCTTGATGTCGGCGCAATGTCTGGGTTTTCTAATGAGATAGTGGATGAAACCTTCTTCGCAGGGACGAGCCTTAAGTCCAATTTTCTGTGTAACTTGGGTTATGCAGATGAGACGGCTCTATTTCAGAAGCTACCCAGATTCAGTTTTGATCAGGTGTGTTCTTATGATTAGCTCAATCCAGAACCGGCTGTTTTAGCGAAAGGGCGTCGATATGGCAATTCGTCAGAAAAACAGTGTAGTGCTAAGCGTCTCCGCCCAGTGTCCTAGCCATTCTTTATCTCACATTAAGGTGCGAGACATAGGTTTCGATATTGACGAGCCAGTAGAACGAGGGGGTTCGAATAAGGGGCCAACACCAACCGACACCGTGTTGGCTGCGCTTGCTGGATGTACCAATGTCATTGGTCATAAATGCGCATCGAAACTCGGTATTGATATTGGTGAGCTCGATGTGGCGGTAAAGTGTGAGTTTGATCGGCGCGGCGTTATGTTGAGCGAAGACATTGACATACCATTTACCCACATTAGCCTTGAAGTGAAATGCAGTGGCTCTGCCAGCAACGATGAGTTGCAAGTGGTGGCTGCTGAAGTATCAAAGTATTGTCCCGTTTCAAAGTTATTCCGTCAGGCTGGTACACAGGTCGAAGAAATCTGGACTAAAGCCTGAAGCCACTAACCACTGGAGAGATTGATGAAACCGAAATTTAAGGTATCTATCGCGACCGCAGCAACTTTGTTTGCGTTATCGCTTCCAACGCACGCCGCTGAAACGATTAAAGCGGTTGTTATCGACGGCTACCCTGCAAAAGCGATGTGGGTGCAGGAATTTACGAATTACTTTATTCCTGAGGTCGATAAGCGGCTTGCGGAAAAAGGCAATTATAAAATGGATTGGCAAGAGAGCTATGGTGGTTCAATAGTTAAACCTAAGGGTGTGTTGGAAGGCATTAAACTTGGGCTTGGCGACATCGGTATAGTCACCACAATTTTTCATTCGTCTAAGTTGCCTAGTCAGGCATTGGCGGCGGTGACCCCGTTTATCGCACCTGATGCGCGTGCAGTTGCGAAAGCGGTTGATGAAATCGCAAAAGAATTTCCTACCATGCAAAAGGAGTTTGAAAAACAAAACCAGGTGTATCTGGCCACTGGCGTTGTATTGGATACCTATCAAGTATTCAGTACCAAGCCGGTTGAAAGCCTTAAAGATATAGAAGGTGACAAAGTGGCTGGTGCTGGTATGAATATGCGATATCTGGAAGGCATTAACGGGGCCGCTGGTGTTCGTGGGGGTTTAACTGACTTCTACAACATGTTGCAAACGGGATTGGTTGAGCATGCCATGCTTTGGCCTGAAGCTGCTAAGACTTTTAAAATCGCCGAAGTGGCTCCCTATATGCTGCAGGCAGATCTTGGGGCAGTAAACTCCAAAACGGTTACCGTAAACAAAGATTACTGGAATAAATTGCCTGACGAAGTAAAGGGTGTATTGCAGGAAGTTGCTGTTGCTTATCGCGACCATGTTGCTTCGGTAGCAATGGATAGAGCAGAAGAAAGCCGCGCAGCTTATAAAGATCAGGGCGGAACCATTATAGAAGTCTCAGCAGATGACCGTGCTGGTTGGGCCGCTGCCATGCCAAACATTGCGGTGGAATGGGCGAAGGGGCTGGATGAGAAAGGTGAGCCAGGTACAGATATGCTGAAAAGTTATCTTGGCAAATTATCCGAAGCTGGCTATGAGCCAACAAGAGATTGGGGCTCGGAACTCTAATGTAGTCAGTGCATGATTAATAACATCATCATTTAACTATGCTGAGCAGGATTGGCTTTGTGAGCCAATCCTGTTTTTCTTATGCAAACAGCCTTTCATCACTTTGACCGTATTGTTACTAGCGTGGCAATTCTTGCCAATGTGCTTGGTACCTTAGTAGTGCTGGGTCTTGTCCTTGTTGTCAACTACGACGTCGTGGCTCGTGAGGCTTTCAATAAGCCATTCCACGGTGCCGTGGAGTTGGTTCAATTTTCGATGGTACTCATCGTGTTCTTACAGCTGCCTGATGTTGTCAGGGTGAATCGCCTAACCCGGTCCGATGGGTTTCTAGTGGTTGCCGGACAGCGACTGCCTTGGTTACGAGTGCTAATTGATCGTTTTATCAACACAATATCGTTTATTTTTATGGTGTTAGTTGCCATTGCGATTTGGCCAGAATTTGTGGAGATGTTTGAAACCAAAGACTTCTTTGGTGTTCCAGGTGTTTTTACTGCACCGTGGTGGCCAATAAAGTTAGTGATTTTCTGTAGTGCTGTGATGTGCGCGCTACTGTTTTTTGTCAAAGTGTTGTTCCCGCAAAAGATCACTACGAACAACTCAACAGCAAATAGCGACGCATCATGACGCCCATTGAAATAGGTATGGCATCGGTCGCCGCCATTGTCTTTCTTATTTATCTTGGTGTTTATATTCCCATTGCACTGGGCGTTGTGTCGTTTGTATCCATATGGCTCATGCGAGATAACTTTGATCTTGCGATGAACCTTCTCAAAATTGCGCTTAGCGACAGTGTAATGGAGTACACGTTTGCCACAGTGCCTTTGTTTACCTTCATGGGTTTAATCGTATCCAAGGCAGGATTAGGAACCGATATCTATGATGTGATGAACGCCGTGTTCCGGAAAATACGTGGTGGTATTGGTATGGCTACGGTTGGAGCGAATGCAGTATTCGCTGCGGTAACGGGTTCTTCCATAGCCTCTGCATCCGTTTTTTCCTCGGTTGCTGTGCCGCAAATGCTTCGTTACGACTACAACCCGCGATTCGCTGTTGGTGTTGTGGCTGGTTCTTCTGTGCTCGGTATGATTATTCCACCATCGGCAATGTTGATTATTTATTCGTTCGTTGCTGAACAGTCCGTTGGAGATATGTTCATAGCAGGCATTATCCCGGGGCTACTGCTTGCGTTTGCGTATATCGTGTCAATCGCTTTTGCAGGTAAGTTTTTTCCGAACTTTGTTGGTGGGCGTCCAGCGGAAGATACAGAAGATATGAGTGCGTCAACAATGTTGTCTAAAACATTGCCGCTAGTAATCTTAGTGCTGGTGGTGCTGGGCGGCATTTACACTGGCTGGTTAACGCCGGTGGAAGCGGGGGCAGCCGGTGCATTCGTGGGTTTGTTTATTGCTATTGTGCGTCGACGAATGTCGTGGAAGGCGTTTTGGGAAGCGCTAATAGAGACGGGGCACATCACTGCAGCCATTTTGTTTCTGATAACTGCGGCGTCTATCTATAGCAGAATGCTGGGCCTTGCGGCATTGCCAAATGAGCTTGGAGATATTATCGCGAACAATCAATTCAGTTTCGTGATGATTATGGTGCTGTACGTGTGCTTGATGCTGTTCCTCGGTACGCTGCTTGACACCGCTTCTATCATACTGATCGTTGTGCCTCTGTTTTTACCGATTATTGAATCTCTCGGATTAAGCCCAGTGTGGTTTGGTATTGTGACGGTGGTTGGTGCAGAAATCGGATTGCTAACACCTCCATTGGGTATTAGTTGCTTTGTCATTAAATCAACTATTAACGATGATCGTATTAAATTAAAAGACGTGTTTCTGGGCGCTTTACCCTTCGCGCTGGTTATGTTGCTTGTGTTGATATTGCTTATAGCCTATCCCTCACTCAGCACGATGCTGATCAATCGCTAACACGCCCTTTCTATTGTGAGCCGAACCACATGAGAAATGTATCAGAAGACAATATCACAGACACCTTCTTGAGTTACTTTGGTGACGACACAAGTCCGAGGTTAAAAGAAGTCATGACATCGCTTGCGACACACTTGCACGACTTCGTTAAAGAAACCAAGCTGACACACGAAGAGTGGAATATCGGACTCGATATTTTACGACGCGCTGGCCGCATCAGTGATGATGAGCGAGATGAGTTCGTATTGTTATCGGACGTTCTGGGTATTTCCTCTTTGGTCGATATGGTGAACACCCCCGAAGTTGGAACGAGCAGCAGTGTGCTGGGTCCGTTCCATATTTCAAATCCACCCAAAATGCCCATGGGGGCAGATTTGCGTGGTGACTATGACGGGGAGCTTGTGCTGGTTGAAGGCCGAGTATTGGATACAGAAGGAAACCCCATAGCAAACGCAACATTGGATATCTGGCAAACGGCGCCCAACGGGCTCTATTCGAGCCAGGACCCCGAACAAGACACATACAGCTTCCATGCGCTTTTTACCACTGAATCAGATGGAGCATATCGATTCACAACGGTACGACCAGTTAGCTACACCGTTCCAACTGATGGCCCTGTAGGAGATTTGCTGACAGCGACGGGTCGACACCCATGGAGACCATCACATCTGCATTACATCATCAAAGCTGATGGGTTTAAATCGTTGGTGACCGAGGTGTTTCCGGATAATGACCCCTATCTTGATCAGGATACCGTTTTTGGAGTGCGTTCCGATTTAGTGATGACGTATGAAAAGCAAGCCGCTGGTAGTTTTCCGGTCGAAGGGTTTGAAATATCGGGCAACGTGGAAGAAGCGTATTCGCGTGTTACCTTCGATCTCGTGCTAAGTCGCTTGAATCCGATATGAGTAAAGCGATTTAAGTTGAGTGATTAAGGATGGAGTAAATTTCAGTTTATTGCAGCTCGAATCTACATCTCAAATCTACATTAAGAGCAGCACTACATATCGAGCTTTTCAGCAAGAAAGTCCCCGGTAAGGGTGTAGTGATCTATTAAACGTCGTGACGCTTTATCTGGGTCGCGTTTAACGGCAGCTTCCATAATGCCTTTGTGTTCGTTTTCAACACGGCGCTTACCGTAACGTCCGGATTGGCCAGCCAGATAACGGTAGCGTATATTCAAGTCGTAAAGCTGATCGCAAAACCGAAGCAAAATGGGCGAATCACAGTCGCTAAGCAGTGACATATGAAATGCTTTGTGTAGTGTTTCCCACTCAGAAATATCGCTGCGATCTGCTCTGGATAACCGATGATGGGCCAACACCAGCTCTTCTTCCCATGCTGTTGAGCCGTTGGTGATACTTTGGCGCAATGCGATATCATCAAGCTGGCATCGCAACATTAAAATTTCTTTAAAGTGTTTCGTATTAGCCGGCGCAACACGAAAGCCCCGCTGATCAATTCGTTCCACCAGTTGGTCGGAAGTTAATAAACTTAATGCTTCACGAATTGGTGATGCGCCGGCATCGAGCATCTGCTTGAGATTTTTAACTTTGAGTTTCTCTCCAGGTTGAAGCGTGCCCTGGATAATCATTTGTCTGAGCAAATCCATAACCCGTTGAGTAGTGGACGTGCTGGGTGTTACCGTGCCCGAGTTGTTATCGCTAGCCGGTGTTGGCGAACCTTCTAAAGACATTCAAGTTGCCTTCCTTTGTTCATGCTGCATTCAGTTGCGCGAGTGCAACCTTGAAAGCCAGTGTACTGAATAAAAGAAGGTATTGTCGCCGTAAAATGCTATTCCGAAGAGTGCGCTGATCTGGATTGCAGTTCTGCGTGCATAGCGGCAATACGGTTTCTTGCAGTGTGTTCGCACAGGCATGGTATGAGCGCGTGCACCACCGCGGCTGCTGAAATCATGAATGCTCTGCTGGCGAAGCGCAATG
>JAHQVR010000313.1 GCA_019634245.1 Gammaproteobacteria bacterium | reverse complement strand
CTTCCAGTGCCCGATCCCACCGATAGCCTTAAGTATGTACTGGATGCGGTTAGCCTGACTCGCAAAGAACTCAACAACCGTGTTCCACTCATCGGCTTCTCAGGCAGCCCATGGACTTTGGCCACTTATATGGTCGAGGGAGGCGGGAGCAAAGATTTCAGCAAAGTTAAAGCTCTTCTGTTCAGCGATCCAGCTGCACTGCATAAGCTGTTAGAAAAGAATGCTCAAAGCATCATTGCATACTTGAACGCGCAAATAGCAGCAGGTGCTCAAGCCGTTATGATTTTTGACACCTGGGGTGGCGTGCTATCACCGCAAAATTATCGTGATTTTTCTCTGACCTATATGCAACAGATTGTCGATGGACTGACACGGCACAATGAAAACCGAGATGTCCCAGTTGTGCTGTTTACGAAAAATGGCGGTCAATGGCTCGATGCTATGGCAGATACTGGTTGTGATGGACTAGGTGTCGATTGGACAACAAATCTACAGGATGCTCGCACCCTAACGAACGATCGTGTTGCGTTGCAGGGAAATCTGGATCCGAGTGTTTTGTACGGTTCTCCTGAATCTATTCGTAGCGAAGTGAAAAAAGTGCTCGACAGCTTCGGCACAGGTCCAGGTCACGTATTCAACTTGGGACACGGAATTCACCAGCATGTAAACCCAGACCATCTCGGCGTTATGGTCGACGCTGTAAGAGAATTCAGCGCGCGCAATTGATACAGTAGGTAGATGGGAAACAGGACCAGCGAGTGCCCAATGCCCGTTAGACTTATCAATGATCAGGAGTGGCCGATATATAAAGAGCTCCGACTTCGCTCTTTATCCGATGCACCGGAGGCCTTTTGCGCTACTCTTGAAAGCGCTTTAGCATTGAATGATGAGGAGTGGCAACAGCGCGTTAGCGTCTGCCACCAACGTCCGCGTGCTCCCTTGTTCGCCATCTGGGACAATTCCGTTTGCGGGCTAGGGTTGGCGACTTTGGATGAGTCCAATCAGAAACTGGCACACCTATTTCAGCTTTGGGTAGCCCCAGAATTCAGACAACTCGGCCTTGGCAAAGCACTTATTCAATACGCACAAGATTGGGCAAGGCTTAAATCTGCCGAATCACTCATGCTGGGCATTGTTGTCGGCAACGATCAAGCCGGAAAGCTTTATGAATCTCTGGGTTTTACCAATATCGGAGAAACAGAACCCATCCCTGATCGATCGCCTTTGGTAACCCAGAATATGCTCTACCAATTATAGTTAGCAGTTCGGTCGAACAGGTTGCACTAGTATTGGTACCCACCACCGTCGGACATCCTAAACCGGTTTTACCAACTACACAGTCAGATCGCTGGATGGCTATGAGCGGAATCAACGTGGCGGACTGGCGATAAGCGCTGACTTGCTTGTTAAAGCTGAATAAAAAAAAGTGTTTAGGCTAACTACTTTTACAGAATACTACGAAGGCAACTTTACTGATTACGCAATAGCTCAGCTACCTCAATAAGCTGGTTAACGAATTCCTCAGCCAAAGTAGACACAGGCAAATGTCGTAATCGCAGTATATTTAATTTGCGTTTACTGGATGGACTGAGAAGCTTCAGGGCTTTCAACGCACCTTTTTCCGCCTCCAATGAGAACGCATGCACGGGCATTAGGCTAACTCGCGACGTATGCTGAATAACCGATTTCAAGCCATGCATACTGGAGCATGACCAATAGCTTGTGGGCATGGACTCCCCTGAACTCACAAAAATAGCATCAACATAGCTACGTATAACGCTGCCAGCTGCCGGTAGTGCCCAGCGATGATCCACCATATCTTGCAAGGTCACCGATTGTTTGTCCCAAAGAGGGTTCTGTTTGCCTACCACCGCTTGCAAGGGAAATTCGATAAGCGCTTCTTCAACGATTTCCACATTGCGCTGATCACTGATCAATCCACCTAACATCATGTCGATTTCACCCGCCTTTAACTTGTCCAGCAGGATGTCATCGTCCGCTTCAATTAATGAGATACGAATTTGACTGTTTATCTGGTCCAGTCTCGCCAGTGTCCTCGGCACTAACTCCACCATACTGATGGGTGTACCTCCGATAACCAATGGCCCACTATCACCATGCTTGGCCAGGGCAATTTCCTCGGACGCACGACCCATAACAGCATCCAACGCCCGAGCATGCCGTAGCAGAAGAAGCCCAAAATGATTGAGCTGAGCGCCATGACGCCCTCGATCAACCAATTTCACACCCAATTGTCGCTCGAGTGTGTTGATCTTATTGGTCAAAGCGGGCTGCGATATACGTTCGGCATTGGCGGCACGGATAAACGTTCCGTTCTCATGAATCGCCAATAAATAGCGGAGTAGGCGCGGGTCTGTTTCCATAACCAATACTAATCAAAAGAGGAATATTGATTATTGGACTAATGGAATACCCTGTGTCAACATTTTTTTCTCACCATGACGTGAGCATTGGAGGAAAACTTAATGAAAACAAGACTTTTAGCGCTGTCCACTTTGATGTGGGCATCAACCTTTCTGTTTGGATCGGGTGTTGTATCCGCAGAAACTTTGAAAATCTCTACATTTACACCGCCAAAGCATGCATTTAACCGAATGTTAACCAGCTGGGGTGAAGAGCTGTCCGAAAAATCCGGTGGCAGCTTAACGGTCGAAATTTTTCCGGCAGGTCAACTGGGTCCCCCACCCAGGCAATTTGATCTTGTGCGAAGCGGTGCAGCCGACATCTCAGTGGTGCTCCATGGTGCTACTCCTGGCCGATTCGCGGTGACCGAATTAGCAGGTTTACCCTTATCCGCACCGGCTGACGGCAACCAAAGCACCATTATGTCCAAACGCCTCACAGAACTCGCACCTGAGTATTTGGCTGCGGAACATGAAGGCACTCGGATTCTTTGGATGGCCGTAACACCTCCGCTGAAGATGCATGTCAAAGGTTTTGATCCAAGCAACATCAGCAATATTGAGGGCAAGCGGATTCGTTATGCTGGACAAATTTGGCAGCAAATTATCGAAGAGCTCGGCGGCTCCCCAGTCCCTGTCCCTCCCGGTCAAACCGCAGATGCGATGGGCAAAGGTGTTGTCGATGGCGCAACCTTTCCGTTCGAAGCAACCATCCCATTCGATTTAGCACCGGTGAGCGAATACACGCTAACGCCTGGTATCGCTTCAGCCACTTTCGCAGTCGTAATGAGCAATGCCGCTTATGATCGCTTGTCTGAGGAACACAAGAAGTTGATCAATGACACCACGGGCCCTGATCGAGCAGCTGCTTTTGGTGCGATGTGGGACGATGGCGAAACGCACGGTCAGGAGTATATGGAAAAAGGTGGCGTGACAGTGGTTAAGCTCGATGATGCCGTATTATCCGATCTGGCAACACGACTAGCGCCTATTGTAGACTCGATGGTCTCTAGCGTAGACGACGCAGGAAAACCCGGCACCGCGTTTTTCGAGGCCTACACACAATAAATCATAAGTGCCCCGATCGGTAGGTACCTGATCGGGGTTCTTCACCAGCGTTAGTTTAAATGCCCGACGGACAAGATCGAATAAGCCGCTTGATGCATCTGATTGCTTCCATCGCGCTGGTGGCGATGATGCTAGTGGTGGTTATCGATGTAGGACTGCGCTTTTTATTCAATACGCCGGTTCGCGGCGCCTACGATTTGGTTAGTGTGTTTCTACTCATTATGGTTTTCTTTGGCATCGGACCGGTCATTGCTCGGCATGCTGAGATACTTATCGATTTGTTCGATCGTATGGTATCCACTCCAGTTCTCTTCAGCTTCCGACTAGCCGCTGCTTTGGGTACTTTGTTTGTTGTGTTATTTCTTGGCTGGTCCATGTATGGTCCAGCGATGGACGCTTATCGCTATGGTGGAAATTCGCTAGAGCTTGGCTTACCTAACTGGTGTCTCTGGGTAATAGCCTACATCGGACTGTCTGGAATCGTTTGGTGTGCGGTACGGGCTTTAATTCAGATCATCCGCAACCATACATCCTCTCGATGAGTGCATTTGCGCTTGGACTAATCGGCATCGCGTTGATGTTTGTTTTGCTGCTGCTTCGTCAACCGGTATGGTTGGCACTCGCGCTGTGCGGAATCATCGGAAATTCAGTTTTAAATTCGGTCACCATGACCAAGTTTGTTGCCGGCACGAGTACCTTTGACACCGCATCGGGTTACGCACTTTCAGTGATTCCATTGTTTGTCCTAATGGGCGAGGTCGCCAGTGGTTCACGAATGTCTCGGGATTTATTTGAAGCTGCTCGCATTGCTTTATCGGGTTTGCGCGGTGGATTAGCGATTGCATCGATCGCCGCCTCTGGCGCGTTTGGGGCTATTTGTGGTTCGTCGGTAGCCACGGCTGCGAGCATGACCAGAATCGCTCTGCCCGAGATGCGCAGGGCTGGCTATGAAGAAGGATATGCGGCCTCATCCATAGCCGCTGGGGGATCTTTGGGAATTCTAATTCCGCCATCGATCATTCTTGTCATTTACGGCTCTATCGCAGAAGCGTCGGTAGCTCGGCTATTCGCCGCTTCCATGATTCCCGGTGTGGTCTTATTATTACTTTACATGTTCATTGCTTGGGTTCTTGCAGGTCGCGCTGTTAACTCAGAACAATCGTTGCGGACATCGACTTTCGAGCGTTTGCGCGCACTGGTACGCCCGTGGCATTTTCTGTTGTTATTCATTGTCACCATAGGTGGTATTTACACTGGCACATTCAGCCCAAACGAAGCCGCTTCAATCGGCGCATTCGGCGCTATCGTGATTGGTTTTTTACGACGAACCCTATCTTGGCCAGGTCTTGTCGCTGCAGTACAGGCAACGGTGATCCTATCAGCCGGACTTTTCATGATCATTATCGGCGCGAAACTGTTCGCCACGTTTGTCGTTCAAACCCGACTACCCGATACGCTGTTGCTATTGGCTCATGAGGCTGAGCTAACTCCATTTCTAATTATGGCTATGATCGTCGTTTTGTATATCATCATGGGCTGCTTCCTCGAGGGAATTGGTATGGTGTTGATCACTGTTCCAGTTTTTCTACCTGTTATTGAAGGCTATGGGTTCGACCCTATTTGGTTCGGAGTACTGGTCGTCGTACTGGTAGAACTCGGGCTCATAACACCACCTGTTGGCATGAACCTGTTCATTATAAAGGCCCAGGCCATGACATTATCCATGGGCAGGCTATACGCCGCCATCACGCCATTTTTAATTGCACCTGTTATTCTTGTTACCCTTCTGTTTTTGTTTCCAGGGCTTGCATTATGGCTGCCAAACCTACTTTTTAATTAACAGAGACCCAATGACAACTAATGTAATCATTCGACATGAAACGACTGAGTGGAATGAGCTCTATATCGATACGCTCTCCCCGCTTTTTCCTGAACTGACTTTTCATGCAGCACATACATTGGATGATGCGATGAAACTTGCAGCACAAACACAAGTGATAATTGGCATTGGACCTTGGATGCCGGCGAGTCTGATTGCTGCCATGCCCAAGCTTGAATGGATTCAAAGCCTAACAACTGGGTTAGATCATTTTCAACATATGGATGTACTATCCAAGCAAGTCCCAGTCACCCGAGTCGCAGGCATCCATGGACCTCAAGTGTCAGAATTGGCACTGATGTTAATGATGGCCCTTACCCGACGCTTACCGGCAATGCTAGATGCTCAAAAAGCCCATCAGTGGGACCGATGGGTACAACCGGCGTTGCTTCACAAGACATTGTGTATTCTGGGCTTGGGTAGCATTGCCGAAACATTAGCTCGCTACACCACGACCTTAGG
>JAHQVR010000312.1 GCA_019634245.1 Gammaproteobacteria bacterium | reverse complement strand
TGAGTCAGGAGCGCTGGGTCATCGCCAACCGGCGGTGTTAGGTTGCAGGTTAAATACGCCACGGGCAGTTGCACCGCAGCAGAGACCTTTTGTCGAGAACGGCACACATCCATCCATGCACCGCCGCGCTTGTTTTCTCTGGCGTAGTTATCCAGATAAAACATCCCTCGCAGTTCGCCCGCTGAATCATGAATCTGATAACACGATACGTCCGTTTGATAGATATCAACGTCTATCACAGGCGTGATGTCCAAACCAAAGAGCTTCCCCACCACATTGAACATACCAGGAATCGCCTTACTGGCAGGAAAATACGGCTTTAAATCTTCATCAGAAATATCGTAGAGTTTCTGTTTTAGCTTATCGCCTGCAAACCCCAAATCCCAGGCTTCCAGTGTCTCTATCCCTAAGGACTCTTTGGCAAACTGCTCTAGCTCCTCTAGTTCCTGCTTAGCCATAGGCACAGCTCGTGTGGCCAGATCATTTAAAAAATCTGTCACCTGCTTCGGAGACTCCACCATCTTTGTAACGACTGAATACTCAGCATAATTGGCAAAGTCCAACAACGACGCTTGCTCAGCGCGCATGCGTAGAATAGATTGCATGAGCTCGGAGTTGTCGAACTGCCCTGCCTGTGGGCCAAGGTTCGATGCTCGCGTGCCGTTAGCGATATAGACTTCTTTTCGCAGATCTCTGTTTTCACAAAAAGTCATCACCGCATACACAGTGGGAAATTCCAGGTTCAAGTGCCAGCCTTGTTGGTCTTTTTGCTCGGCCCGCTGTTTTGCCGCCGCCATCGCAGATTCAGGTAACCCTTTAAGGTCGGCTGGATCGGTTATCAGCTTTTCCCACGCATTGGTGGCATCAAGCACGTTATCCGAAAACTGACTGGTCGCCGTGGCGAGCTGTTCGGCGAGTTTCCCAAATTGCTTTTTCTTATCCGCATCAAGCGATACACCACTTAAACGAAAGCCTCTTAAATCGTTTTCAATCGATTTCTTTTGCGCATCGCTCAAAGTGATGTAGTGCTCGCTGTCGCGCAGTCGTTTTGTCGCATTGTAAAGATCGACGTTTTGACCCACACGCGTGTAAAACGCACTGAACTTCGGCACACAGGCGTTGTACGCATCCCTGAGCTCAGGGGTGTTCATCACCGAGTTCAAATGACTGACCGGTGAGAAGTAGTTACTGAGCTCGCATTGCGCTTCTTCTTGAGGTTGAACAAAGTTATCCCAAGTCGGGCTTTCAATGGTTGCAACCTTTTCGATTACCGCTTCACACTGTGCGATCAAGCGCTCAACGGATGCTTCGACCTCGCCTACGTTGATGGCAGAGAACTCTGGCAGGTTGATTTTAAGTTCACTCATGGGTGTTAGCTCTTAAATCAGGTGAGGGCTTAACTGGTTTGTTCATTGATAATTTCAGGCTTAACGACTGGCCTGCCATCGGATCCAAAAAAAACGGAAGGTGTTTGCATTCCGCGAATCTTCCAACCAAGCATCAGGCGCATGATCCGCAACGTAATGCCCAACGGATACTTATCAGCACCGTTGGGGTAGTTCGGATCACCGATGGCATCTTGCAGCTGCACATGAGCACGTACCGTCCCAAAAGCCGCTTCGTACTGATCGGGCTCTTTGAAAATACTGTGTAATAAACCCGCGAAGGGCATTCCAGCGCTCGCAGTGTTTGCCACAGGGGTTTTGCAACAGTCGGTGTACCAACGAGTCAGCCCTTTGCGAGTTAGACGCAGGCACCGAAGCTGATCTTGACCTTTCTGGAAGAACACTTGGGATTGTGAAGTTTGATAAATGTCGGTACCGCCGTAGGCATCGAGCACTTCACTACCTTTACCCAGATGATTGGCAAATGTCTGGCACGAGTGGCAGCAACACACGACTCGGTTGCCATTGTTTGCATTGGCATTGGTAAGCGTACCCTGGACCTGACCACAGGCACATTGGAGTTCTAAGTCAGCCATCGTAGGGAAACCCAGTGTTCAACGGTGATGAGCAAACTATCGCGGTGTCGGACATTGGCGCTATTAGTTTGGCTGGATAGTCGCTCCTTAAGTGAAAAAGCCTATACGTCCAGATTGGTAACCGCCAGCGCGTTTCGCTCGATAAAATCACGCCGCGGTTCGACTTGGTCGCCCATCAGCGTGTCAAACACTTCATTCGCAGTCATCGCATCTTCGATAGACACCTGCAACATGCGTCGCGCATCCGGATTCATAGTGGTCTCCCACAGTTGTTCAGGGTTCATCTCACCCAAACCTTTATAGCGCTGGATGGAAAGACCGCGTTTGGATTCGTTTAGCAGCCAATCCATAACATCTTTAAAATCGGAGACCTCTTTTTTACGCTCACCCCGTTGAATATACGCACCCTCATCCAACATGCCATTGAGTTTCTCCGCTAACGCGGCTATTGATTTGTAATCGGGAGATTGGAACAACCCAGGTTCGAGTAGGTATTCATTGTCGTTGCCATGAACGCGAACCTTTAACTTGATGCCATACAAACCGCCCTCTTCTTCGCGATAGGTTTCGGTGTGATACTGACGCGCAGGGTCGAGTTTATCGTTCATCACGGTAGTGAGCCTCTGAGCGTACTCAGCCACGGTGGATTCTGAATTTAAATCGGATTCTTTGAGTGGATCGATGTTGATAAATTCTTCGATAATTTCACGTGAATATTTACGTTCCATACGATCAAACTGCAGGTTCACTCTCATGTATTCTTGAGCCAGTGTTTCTAACCCCGTGTCACTTATACCCGGTGCTTCAGCGTTAACGTGCAAGTGTGCGCCTTCCAAAGCCAACTGCAATAAGTACGCGTTCAATTCAGCGTCGTCTTTGACATAGCGTTCCTGTTTACCCTTCTTCACTTTATACAAAGGCGGCTGAGCAATATACACATGGCCGCGCTCGATCAGTTCGGGCATTTGGCGATAGAAAAAGGTTAATAGTAGTGTTCGGATGTGCGAACCATCTACGTCTGCATCGGTCATGATGACGATGTAGTGATAGCGAAGTTTCTCTGGATCGAATTCGTCTTTGCCGATACCACAACCCAATGCGGTAATCAGCGTACCGACTTCAGCTGACTGCAACATTTTGTCAAAGCGAGCTTTTTCAACATTCAGAATTTTTCCGCGTAGTGGCAGTATCGCCTGACGACGCCGATCCCTGCCCTGCTTCGCAGACCCACCCGCGGAATCACCCTCGACCAAATAGATTTCAGATTTCGCTGGATCACGCTCCTGGCAATCAGCCAACTTGCCCGGTAAACCGGCTATGTCGAGTGCACCTTTACGCCGGGTCATCTCACGGGCTTTACGGGCAGCTTCCCGAGCTCGCGCAGCATCGATAATTTTTGCGGTTATCGCCCGTGCTTCAGATGGGTTTTCTTGCAAAAAATCATTTAAAAATTCACCCAGTACAGACTCCACACAGCCTTTGACTTCTGAAGACACCAGCTTGTCTTTCGTTTGTGATGAAAACTTAGGGTCAGGCACCTTGACCGACAACACCGCAGTAAGCCCTTCGCGAGAATCATCGCCGGTGGCTTGGACTTTGGCTTTAGCGGAAGCACCGCTGGCTTCAATGTAATTGTTCAGCGTGCGCGTCATAGCGGCGCGAAAGCCAGCCATGTGGGTACCGCCATCACGCTGCGGAATGTTGTTGGTAAAACAGTAAATGCTTTCCTGATAGGAGTCGGTCCATTGCAGTGCCACTTCGACTGCGACGTCTTCCTTTTCACCCAATGTATGCAGAACGGTGGGATGGACACCGGTTTTATTGCGGTTTAAGTGTTCAACAAAGGCGCTGATGCCACCTTCATACTGGAACGTGTCAGTCTTATCGGTGCGCTTATCTTCAAGAATGATTTTTACACCACTGTTTAGAAACGATAACTCCCGCAGCCGCTTCGCTAAGGTGTCGTAGATAAATTCAATATTCGTAAAGGTATCGGCACTGGGTCGGAAATGAATTTCGGTGCCTGATTTATCGGTGGTGCCCGTAGCTTTTAAATCGGACACGGGTTTGCTATCTCGATACTCCTGCTCATGGATTTCGCCATTTCGGTGAATCGTCAGTTTCAACCACTCACTCAATGCATTAACCACGGAGACACCTACGCCGTGCAGACCACCGGAGACCTTGTAGGAGTTGTCGTCGAACTTACCACCCGCGTGGAGCACGGTCATAATGACCTCTGCCCCTGATTTTCCCTCGCCTTCATGAATCTCGGTGGGTATGCCACGTCCATCGTCAGACACGCTGACCGATTCATCGGGGTGGATAACCACATGGATGGCACTGCAATGACCGGCCAAGGCTTCATCGATAGAGTTATCAACGACCTCAAACACCATATGGTGCAAACCGGTGCCATCGTCGGTATCTCCGATGTACATACCCGGGCGCTTTCGCACAGCATCAAGCCCTTTGAGGACCTTGATGTTGGAGGAATCGTAGTTATCGTTGTCAGCCATAGAGGGGTGCAAAAATCCGTGCAGATTAACCCGCCAATTATACTACTTTTCGGACCTCTCCGTTGCTGACTTCGAAGTGGGCAAAAGCCCCGTCTGTCGCGGTTTTCAGCGTTGTTCCAGATAGAAAAACCTGGCTGTTAGTAGCTTGTAATTGTGCGAGTATTTTCTCGCTGTGAAAGTCGTCCAATTCGGACGATAAATCATCACACAAAACGATCGCCCGCACACCCTTTGATACTGTAAGAATATACAGTTGTGCTAGATGCAGTGCATACACCAGCACCTTCTGTTGACCTCGCGACAGAATCTGCCTGGCCAGTACCCCTTCGCTTTCAATGATCAAATCAGCCCGGTGCGGTCCGACCGTCGTGGTCTTGAGTCGACGGCAATTACCAAAGGCTCGCTCGAGAGCATCGTCAAAAGCCGTGCCGTCGGCCCACCCCGTTCGGTACTTCAGGGTCACTGGGAAACTGACGCCCATCGCCTCAAGCAAGCGCCCCACTTCTCGGTTAAGTTTGTCCAGATACTCGCGCCGCATCCGATCCAGGTCCGACCCGGATTGGATAAGCTGTTCGTTCCAGGATATGACTTCCGCATCGGGCGCATTGAGCCTGAGCGCTTGATTGCGCTGCGACAGCGTCCGGCGAAATTGCTTCCAGGTGTCAAAGAACAAATGTTCCACGTGAAACGTTCCCCAGTCGATGAACTGCCGCCGTCCACTCGGTCCATCTTGAATTAATCGATGACTGTCCGGTGTCAGCGCTTTGACCGGCAGCAACTGAGTAATTGCCGCCATCGACCTCACGGGCTCATAATCGAACCTTAGCTCAGTCGTACCATCTCGGTGGCGCTGTAATCCGCAGCGGTGGTTCCGCTCGTTGGAAGGGTCCTGGATTTCACAGGTCAGCAGAAAATCATCCTGTTTCACGTGAATCAATTCTTTGACTTTACGGGAGCGAAACGAATGGCCCACGGATAAGCATTGAACTGCTTCGAGCACGCTGGTTTTGCCCGAGCCGTTGATTCCAGTGATCCAATTAAACCCGGGGGATGGGTCTAGGCTGACATCCTGCAGGATCCGAAACCGTTGGATGTCAATATGGGTCAGAATCACAAGCGCATAGGCATGACGACGTATTTACTGTCGGTGCGTTCTTCGGGTGTGACTAGAGCACTGCTATTGCCATCTTTCAGCCGGATGCAGGCATTTTCGGTATCCAAGGCATTGAGAATATCGAGTAGGTACGTGACATTGAAGCCTATTTCAGCGCCATCGCCTGCATAGTCAACCTCGACCTCATCAATGGCTTCTTCTTGATCTGGGTTGTTGGTGGATATCGTCAAGACGCCCGACTGCAGAGCCAAGCGGACCCCCCGGTATTTTTCATTCGAGAGCACTGACGCCCGAGTCAGCGCCTGCTTGAGCGTACCGCAATCGATCACAAGCTCTTTGTCTCCATCCACTGGAATCACTCGGTTGTAATCTGGAAAACGCCCATCGATCAATTTAGTGGACAAACGCACCGCGGCATGTTTCACGTGAAACATTTGGGGAGTCACCTCCAAATACACCGGGTCTTCAGCCTCGGCCGAACCAAGCAAGCGCTGCAGTTCTGTCACACTTTTTCTTGGAATAATGGCTCGTACTGGATCGTCAGGATCTGCCTCAGTGTCACATTGAGCATACGCGAGACGGTGCCCATCGGTGGCGACGCAGGACAGCCGGCTGGTGGCTATTTCCAACAGCATTCCGTTTAAGTAAAACCGTACGTCTTGCTGTGCCATCGAAAACGCCGTGTTACTAATACACTGATGGAGTTCACCCGCGGTCAGCGTGACTTTTTGTGGGTTTTCCAAGTCATCGACTTTAGGAAATTCCACAGCGGGCAGGGTGGCTAGCGTGAACCGGCTTCGGCCAGATTTTAGCTTTGCCTTATCACCTGATACCTCGAAATCGATACGAGCAGAGTCGGGTAGGTAGCGGCAAATTTCCAGCACTTTTCTGGCCGGTACGGTGATATCACCCTCTTGATCCAAATGTAAGTCCACCGACACCTGAATTTCAATTTCGGTGTCGCTACCGGTGATTCGTAAACTCTCATCGTGTGCCTCTAACAACAGGTTGCCGAGAACAGGTGAGGTCTGTCTTCGCTCAACAGCACCAATGACATGTTGCACGGCTGTGAGCAATGTTTCACGTGGAACACTGAATTTCATGTGAGCCTATAAATAAAGGTTGTATGGATAACTCTATCTTGTTTCTGTTGTTCTTAGTTCCGATGAACTCTGTGGGTAAGTCTAAAAATCTAATAAAATCAATGGTTTATCTTCTCTCAAACTGTGGGCATAACATCTGTTTTTTTACTGCACTGCCTGTGTATGCTTTGTGGATAACTTAACGTCAATGAACCCACGCACAAGATATACAGCCTTTATACGTGTTTATACACAGCTTGTTAACTGGTTTTTTTTGATGTGTTTTGATGTTAACAGCTACTGTATAAAAAAACAGCACTTATGCGAACCTCCCACGTTAGGCTCAAAACGACCTAACTCGTAAGAATACGCAGCAAATTTGCGTAGTCTTCCCGAACACCTTCATTCGACTCTTTCAGTTCTGCCACCTTGCGGCAGCCGTGAAGAACGGTTGTATGATCTCGCCCGCCAAAGCCCTTGCCGATCTCGGGAAGGCTTTTACTCGTGAGTTCTTTAGCCAGACTCATCGCTATTTGCCGCGGTCGGGCAATCGATCTGGAGCGGCTTTTACTGGACAGATCTGACAGTCGAATCTTGTAATACTCTGCCACCGTTTTTTGTATGTTCTCAAGCGTCACTAATTTGGCCTGAACAGCGATCAAATCGCTCAGCGCTTCTTTGGCAAATTCCAGCGTGATCGGGGTACCGGTGAACTTGGCGTTGGCCAGCACGCGGCGCAACGCACCTTCCAGCTCACGGACATTAGAGCGGATCCGTTTTGCGATAAAAAAACTCACATCGGAGGGCAGGGGCACGCCCGCCTGCTCCGCTTTGCTGTGCAAGATGGCCACGCGCATCTCCAACTCTGGTGGCTCCACAGCCACGGTCAGGCCCCAACCAAAGCGGGTCTTCAACCGGTCGGCCAGACCGTTAACTTCCTTCGGGTCACGATCACAGGGTAGACCGATCTGTCGAGCCCCTTCAAACAGGGCCTTAAACGTGTGGAAGAACTCTTCCTGGGACTGTTCTTTACCGGCAAAAAATTGAATATCATCGATGAGTAGAGCGTCCAGGTTGCGATAATAACGCTTAAATTCGTTCATTTTGCTGTGCTGGATAGCGCTGACCATCTCA
>JAHQVR010000311.1 GCA_019634245.1 Gammaproteobacteria bacterium | reverse complement strand
GATCCCATTTAGCTCTTTTCCATAATCAGTAATTATCTAAGCTGTATATTAAGAGAGACTCCGAATGAAGATATGAATGCACCGGTTGATTGTTGTTCTAGCCACGGCTTTTTTTACCACGGGTGTTGCTTCACAAGAACAGATTCAGTCAAGCGAATGAATCCCTCCTCAAGCAAAAAAGGAATGGCTAAACAACTAGAAAGCAGGTTTAAAACCGGGGTTTTGGCTGAGGAAAACGGCTCTCAACAACTAACTGAATCTGCGATTAAATTAGTAAACAGATTTGACACTTACCTCTTTGATACAGATGTAAAAGTAATCATCGGTAACGCCCCTGTCTTTCAAACACCTGGCTATCCAGTCACCAAAGAAACGGCGAAAGAAGCGATGGGCCGATACCAGCTTTGGCTTGCCTCTTTAACCCTGTCATTGCCACCTCACTACACCCCGACAACTGTCGATGAGCATTTTGGTCCCGCGGCCGGCTTAACAATGTTTACGATGGTCGTATTCTATATTCAAAGCACCCGTAAACTTCCAATGTCTACATTTGAGTCATATGCAACTTCGAATGAAATGGGTATTTTGATCGATGGTATGCAGGATGAGCCAAAAGTAAGAAAAGCATTTACTGAAGACTGTGCAAAGCCTCTAAATGTCTTCCTTTCTGCTATTTCCTAAGTCAGGCGTTAGAGAAAAGACCTATTCCCTAAGACCTGCATCCAAGATACTTCCACATCTATTTCGTTATTCATACTGGCCGCTAGGAGCCAAACTGGGACAGATTAGAAGTTGGTGAATGGGTCTTGTATACTCAAAGAAGTCAATTGGGTAGCATCTAAACCAAGGCCATCTCGTTCAAGTTGAACGCTCTGACATGAGGTTTCGAAATAGAAATTCTTGTGCTTTGTAGGTGCGTTTTCAATATTACGTAAGCATGTGTCAGTTCAGCCCTAGCATCATTGCTGACCTTGTTGGTCTTAATAGTATAAGTAACTGATAGTGCCTATTTTCTTTTATACATAACTTACTGCGCTAACAGGTTTAAGCCAAAGCTGGATTAATTCATATCGACTCGAGACTACGAAGTTTTTATAAATATTGCCAATATAGTTATGCACTGTGCCTTTAGAAAGCGCTAGTGATTGCGCAATTTCTAGTTCAGACATCGGGCCCATGAGTAGGTTAAGGACTTGCCTTTCTCGTGGTGACAGGGGGCGGTGCGCTGGCGCTACTAAGCCCCTTTCTAGGAATAGCCAGTAGTGCAAGCGAGGAAAGCTTATCAGTAACTCATAGAATAATTGTCGATCCGCTTCGGTAAAAGCTGGCGAGTTCGGCTGGCGGTCCACTAGGAAGTAGCTCTCTGATTTGTCCGAAAGAGTAAACGCCCCGACCATACGTTCACCAACGCCTTGTCTCTCCAGCCAGGGTTTCATCCAATGTTCTTGCCAGTCTTGTTTAGCAATGGCATCACATAAAAGATGTACGCGTGATTGACCGGCGCTGTTAACGGATAGCTCAACCTGCGGGTCAACATTGCCTGATTCTAGAGCTTATTTGAAGTAGGCTTTCGTTTCCTCCCACAAGTTGCCGTCAAAGCCAATCGGGAAGACAACGTCAACCACCTTCCAGCCCAGCATAAGCTTGGTTTGCCATAGCTCTCTGCCATAAGAACCTTTGTAGGCGGCATACCAAAGTACTTGGTGTGCTGAAAGTTGCTCTTGCAGATAACGCAGATAGAGTTCGATCATGCTCGCACTGTCATTTGCTGAGCAAACGTGTATCTACCGTATTAAATTATCTTGCACAATGAGAAATATGAGTGGTGTCGAGCTCCGGCCATATTGGTTCAACGATTAAGCGTTGTCAATCATCCCCCCTGCTATTTAGCAGGCCTTCCCCAATGGCTGACCTTTGTCTAAAATGTGGTGTTATCAATCAAACCCAAGCTCAGACATTAATCACCTATGGCGCCCGTAAAACACCCGATCATCAAAGGCCTTATTTTGAGTCTGTTTTTCATTTCTTACCATAGCCATGCCGATACCAGGCTATGGCTAAGTGACACGAGAACTGATGGCAATATTGGTGGTCGAGCCGGTGCTGATGCTTTTTGTAATGGCGATGCCAATAATCCTGGCATACCCGCCAGCACCACCCGCGCTTTTCTTTCGGTGGATGCCGCCGATGAAATCCGGGATATGCCTGCAAACTACAATATTCCCACCAACGAAACCATTTTTCAGGTCGATGGCACAACGCAAATTACGGTTAATTTTGCAGCCTTGCTTGATGCGGGCACAACGCCATTAACGAATATTATTGGTGGTGCCACGTCGCCGTACACCGGAAGTGCTGGAGACGGTTCACTCAGCATATTCAACTGTGCAGGCTGGACCGACAACACTGGTGGGACTGGTCAGGCAGGGAGCTCGAATGAGACGAATCAATTTTATCTAACCGGTAGCGCATCAGCCTGCGATACTGGTTTTCCTATCCCCATATACTGTATTAGCTATGTGAACCCGAATATGCCGCAAGTCACTGTGACGCCGACCACGCTGACCACGGTGGAAAGCGGCATTCCGGTTACCTATGAAATTGCATTAAATCAGGCTCCTTCTGCGGGAGAGACGGTAACCATCAACATTGCCTCTAATGATGTCACCGAAGGTACGGTGGCGCCAGCGTCGCTGATGTTTAGCAACGCCAACTGGAATACACCTCAGACCGTCACCGTCACGCCCGGGGCCTCTGATGTTGTCAATGATGGTGATGTGGGGTACGAGATAAGCAATACCGTTACGTCAGTCGGAGGCACCACCAATTTTGCTGGCGTATTGGCAAGCAATGTGGCTGTGACCAACCAGAATATCGATGGTGTTGACACCCTTACTATTCAACCTTCAAGTGGAGCTGGCTTATTTATCGATGAAGGTTCTTTCGTCGATGTTACGGTCTCCATCGTCGGTTTTACGCCTGGCCCAATCGACGTGTTCTTTGTTCCTATCAGTACTGTCAGTACCGAGATTACCTTATCAACGCCAATTGTCATCTTGAATAGTGGCAATGGTTTTTCCAGCACATTCCGAATTACCGCCGTTGCCGATGCTGTGGTTGACGCCGATACGGCCTTTACCGTTGTCACGGGGGCCACAGGTGGTCAAGCGCCGCTCACTGGTTTCAACCCGGTCGATATAGTGGGTATTGCCGTGAACACGGACGTGGCCGTTGAAGAACAGGCCTGCACTGCTATAAAGACGTCCAAGGGAACAGTTTTTCCGCTGTGTTTTTAGACTGAGCGAAGTATGAAATCGCTTAAGTTAAGTACTAATTTGAACCTGACTAAAACGACGAAATATTGAGACCAACTTGGTTCATAAAATGGCTGAAAAGGGCAAAACACAGCCATACACTGTGCGGTGATATCTGAATTAGGGAACCTGTCAAATCAAGCGACAACACTGACACTTAGCTTGACCTCGGGCGGCTCAATTAAAAACAAGCTATCCAAGGAACTCCCCTCACTCAAAACTTCTATCCGGATGTAGAATTTACCCGCGAAATCAACTCTTCGCCGCTTTCAATTTTTTCCGAATATCTATCCACAAGCTCCTGCGTTTTACCCCGCGTCATATACGTAAACTTGAGAAGCTCTTCCATCACATCCACCACACGGTTGTAGTATGCCGACGGCTTCATTCGATCATCTTCATCAAATTCGGTAAACGCCTTTGGTACCGAAGACTGATTGGGTATCGTAATCATCCGCATCCAGCGGCCCAACACCCGCAGCTGGTTAACCGCATTGAAGCTTTGCGAACCACCGTTAACCTGCATAACGGCGAGAGTTTTACCTTGTGTTGGACGTACTGCACCTACAGATAACGGAATCCAATCAATCTGTGATTTAAATATTCCAGTTATCGAACCATGACGTTCGGGCGATATCCAAACCATGCCTTCCGCCCAGCAGGCTTGTTCCCGCAACTCATTGACTTTGGGATGATCAACCGGAACCGAATCCGGTAGCGGTAATCCTTCGGGGTCAAAAATGCGGGTGTCTGCACCCAGGTATTGCAGGATATATTCGCATTCTTGGGCCATTAACCGGGAAAAAGATCGGGTTCTCAGAGAGCCATAGAAAATCAGTATTCTTGGCAGGTGCCCATCATCCGCTTCCGTTGTCCAGTCCGCTGCATTGATCGGTGCGAGTAAAGTCGGGTCAATGTTCTTACATAGTCTCGAGGCTGCATTCTGATTCGAATCTGTATTCATATTGTTAGAACGTTTTTTTAAAACTGCCAAGCGCCGAGTTATAGATAGTCTCTATCACTCGTAACAGGGCAAAAAGATGTCAGGGCTTATTTGGACACACAATCAGAAATATAACGAGTGGAGTGGCGTGCAGTTTCAAGTCGTGTTTTGGAAGTTTAACTGCCCCGGGCACTCATATACCTTTCTGATACTCAATAATATTAATACTACAAAGTTTCGCTTTTTAGTTGCCGAGTTGCGAATTGAATCACGTCTGGGTACTACTAACTAAACACCATTTCTGGCTCTCCCAGGGTAGCCATTGATGGTTCGACCCCCAATCCAGGGGCATCATTCGCCCACATATATCCATCTTCACGGGACAATGGGTTTTCGCAGGTGTTAAATCGACACAAGTCACCAATGTCCCATATGCCAAGAACGAGTTCTGGCGCTGACGAATGAGCAAGATTGACAATAGCTGCCTGGGTCAAATCATTGCCACCCGCGCACTGAATATAAAATGGGATTCTCAGTGCAGCGCACAAATTTCTGATTCTTAACGCTGGGGTCAAACCACCCACCCTTCCTATTTTCAGGTTCAGCGCATTGCACACCCCCTCATTCCATCCCTGGACAACGGTATCCAGAGTCAGCGCGCACTCATCCAGGATGATTGGTCGCCCGTAGGCTCGGTGCACCGCTCGGCATTCTTCATAGGTTTCGCATGGTTGTTCAAAGTATAAGTCGATGTGGCTGGTGGCATGCATAACCCGTATTGCTTCATCTACCCGCCAACCGCGATTTGCATCTACTTTGATGCTCTCCTGGGGCTGTAACTTTTCGCCTAACTTGATCAGGAGTTCTATGTCTGATTCTGCGTTTCCACTGGCTTTGGTTGAGAATTGTCTACATCCATTTTTTCGATGCAGCGCCATTTTATTTGTTTGCAACTCCCCCGCAGCAAGTGGGATACCACCTGCACTCTGCACCCGATCAATGCGCCGCCCACCTAGCAGCGAAAATAATGGCACATCAGCAAGTTTGCCCAGAATATCCCAGCAAGCCATATCTATCGCGTGTTTCACATACGGATGCCCAAGCATATTCCGATCCATCACCTCATACATTTGCGATGGCTTGCTGGGATCCCGGCCGAGAATTGATGGTGCGAGCTCGGCAATGCCCTGCCGCGCACCTTCGGCAAACGCCTGGAGGTAATTAGCGCCAAACGGGCAGGTCTCGCCCCAGCCTACGACTCCCTGGTCGGTTTCAAGTTTCACAATCGTACTGTCCATTCCTGTCCACTCTCGCCCGCCGGACAACTGATAGACGCCGCCATCAAAGGGCAGATTCACCTGATACACAGCAACACTGGTCAGCTTCATACGCAATCTCCCCGCGTGTACACGGCAACGGGATCGCCAAGTGCAGTGAGATCAACGTCCAAGCCAAGCCCAGGGTCGTTGTTTAGGTGCAGCGCTCCTTCTCTTAGCTTTGGCGCATTATTTGCTACTGGCGCCATATCATTGATAAAGGTATAGGAACCCAACTGTACGTTTTCCGGTGTAGCCGCAGCCAATTGTGCCTGCGCAGCTCTGGTGACTTCGCTGCCCGCGGTGTCTTCAATTCGTACCTTGATACCATGGGCCAGGCAAATATCCCGCATTAGTCTCGCGGGTGTCAGCCCCCCGGCGTGCGTGATTTTGATAACCAGACCGTCCAATGCATCATCCTCAATTGCGCGAGACAGATCTGTGACGCTGTCAATCACTTCATCCAGTATCACAGGATGTCGAGCGCGCCGACGAATAGAGAGACATGCGCGATAGCTCGCACATGGTTGCTCGATATAGCAGTCGATATGATCAAGCGCTTTGACGACCCGCAGAGCATCATCTTTTGCCCAGCCTCGATTCGCATCCACCATAAACACATCGTCCGAATCATCATCAGCCAACAACGTATTCACCCGATCGATATCTTCTCGTACATTGCCGCCCACTTTTATCTGAAAACGCTGGAAGCCATCTTGTCTTCTATCTTCCAGCGTCTTGCACATCTGCGCCGAGTCTGACAGTGGAATAGAAGCATACGCAGGAACCAGATCCAGAAGCCTACCGCCCATGAGATCACTGATCGACAACCCTGTAGATTTACCAAACAAATCCCAACAGGCAATATCTATTGCCGCTTTGGCATGAACATGGCCCGTCAGTACCCCATCCATAACGCTATATATGGCGTCAATATCAGTGGGGTTCTCACCGATCAACGCGCCTGCCATCACATCAATGCCAGCGCGCAGTCCACCGGCAAACGCTGGCAGATAAACCGCACCAATTGGACAACTTTCTCCAAAACCGATTAAACCGTTATCAGCTTGAATGGCGACAATCGTACTGTCCAGATGATCAGGTCTGCGACGGTCGACCCATATGCTGCCCAAAGGTTTAAAAGGGATAGCAACGCTGTAAACTGAAATGCGCTCAATTTTCATAGTGATGCTGTCTAGTGTAGCGTTCTAGTTTAGTACCGCAAATTAATCGGCGTATTCGCCCAGACAACCACCGTGTCTTCAGTTTTCGACGCATTGGCAAATCGATGATTTAAATTACTGTTGAATGAAAAGCTGTCACCTTCTTCAAGAATATACACTTTGTCATCAATAATTAACTCTAGCAATCCGGACAATACCAGCCCCGCTTCTTCGCTGTTGTGCTGATAGCTGTCATCGCCAGTTGACGCACCCGGCTTGTATCGAGAAATCCCCATCGCAAGCTGACCATTCAGGTTGGCTGACAATAAGTGATCCTGCAAACCCAGGTAATCAGTGTTGGTCAAAGCGGTGTAAGACAATCTGCGCCGATTGGCTTTGCGAACGATAAACTGTTTCTCGTCTTCACTTTGTTCTGTTTCATCATCTGGAAAAAACCAGCCTATGTGAATACCCAATGCATCGGAAATGCTTTGCAGGGCAGCCACCGAAGGTTTCGTGATATTACGCTCTACCTGACTGAGAAAACCCACTGATTTACCTGTAGCCTCTGCAACTTGTTCCAGTGTCATTCCGCGAACTTTGCGCAGTTGGCGAATTTCATCACCCAGGTTATTCAGGCTTGGTTGGGTTTGATCGTTAACTTTATTCAAATTTGCCATGCGCACTGGAACCCTTCCAAAATTGCTTCTTCTACTGTGCGAGGAGAAATCGCGTCACCGATAAAGTGCACCTTTGTCTGGAGATGGTTTAACCACGCAAACTGATTGTTTGCCCGCGGCGCGTAGCAACTGACTATCGTATCCACCTGCTCACAGATAATGGGCTTTTCACTAATCATATGTTGAAAAAATGCGGTATCGCCATCAGCGCCATAAAATCGAGCAAAACTGGTTGTTTCGACTTCGAGCGCGTGGAGTTCACCAATCCACTGATCACGCACGATACCCTGCAATGACTCTCCAGGCATACTCCCGCCACATAGCAGTCGAACATGATGCCCACTTTGCGCCAGCTTTTGCGCAACACCCAGCCCGCTCCAGTCGCAGGCCCAATCGGCAATGACCACACTGTGCCCAAGTGGCGTGACGCCTTCGATCACGCTCCAGGAATCCACCAGTTCCATCTCATTCACTTCGATGTCCGGTAACCGCGGCGATGCACCCGTAGCGACGATGATGACCTCAGGATCAAGATCGTTGATCATTGCTGCGTCAGCTTCTGCGTTCAAATTGATTTCCACGTCAACTTTCTCCAACTCATGCACAAGGTTGGTGGTGACGCCACCAAATTCTGCCCGACCCGGGAGCTTTTCTGCCAGTAGCGCTTGACCGCCTAACCGATTCGATTTTTCTATCAAACAAACTCGGTGACCGCGGTTTGCCGCTGTAACCGCGGCCTTCATACCACCTGGCCCACCGCCAACAATCAACACCGTCTTTTTATTTTCGGTTAATCCCTCACCCTCATAATCCAACTCTCGACCGCTCACCGGATTCTGGATACAGGAAATGACATGGTGTGCCAATCGATGGCCCACACAGGCTTGATTGCATCCCACACAGGCTCGAATTGTTTCGGCTTTATCTGCAAACGTTTTATTGACAAAGTCGGGGTCCGCAATCAGGGCGCGGGCAATGCCCACCATATCCGCTTTACCCGTAGACAGAATCTCTTCTGCGGTCTGGGGTTGGTTAATTCGGCCCGCAACCAGCACTGGTTTATTCACCAGCTGCCGCAGAGCCTCAGCATCATCAGCAACAAACGCGTTGGGTACCGCCATCGGCGGAAATACGTGAATCCACCCACCGGGTGCAGCGGTGGTGCCAGATATCACACTAAAGTAGTCAAGCTGATTGTCGGTATCCAGTGTCTGACAAACCTCTAAAATTTCAGTGCGATCCATACCGCCTTCTATCTTTTCATCCAGCGTAATGCGAATGCCGAGGGTTTTATCCTGCCCAATTCTTTGTCTGGTTCGGATAACAATTTCCCTGAGTAGTCGCATCCGGTTTTCCAGGCTGCCGCCAAATTCATCGCGACGATTATTGGTGGCTGGATTCAGAAATTGCGAAATCAAGTACCCCATACTGGCCAGAATTTCGACACCATCCAATTCGGCTTCAGCCAAGCGACCAGCCGCGTCGACATAGCTCTCTATAATTTCCCAAACCATCTCGTTCGGCATAGGCACTGAGACCACGCGATATCGTTCGTCGGGAATATCTGAGGCTGAATAGGTCAGCGGTCTGGAACCATCATGGCTGAGCCGCACAGCGCGCCCTGCATGAAACAACTGGCCAAAAACCGGGGTGTCATATTCTCTGCAGGCCTTTCCCAATCTTTTCAGTCCCGGAATCAAGTCATCGCTACCCGCATAGAGAAAAGCCTCTTTGTAGCCATAACTTGGGTGGTGGGTCATGCCCTCGAGCACGATCAAACCGACGCCACCTCTCGCGCGCGCCTGGTGATACGCAATCAGCTGCTCAGTGACCACACCGTCTCGACCGAGAGTTGTCCCATGGGGCGGGTTGAAGATGCGATTTCGTAAGTGCTTGGGCCCTAACTGAATAGGACGCTGAAGGTACTCAAACATCGGGTGTTCTAGATGGAATTAATATCAAAAGTTTGCTCGGAACGGGGATGTGATGTCATCAATGGTCAATTCCTCTACTTGCACGAATGAAAATATAGCACTATATTTTCATTTTAGTTTTACTTTTAATTAGGAATTTCACCTTACTGGATTATGGTATTCGATCTCCCAAAACCGGTTGTCTCAGATTTTTTTGATGACGCGGACGTCGACAGACTCAACATGGCCCCAGAAGATGGCTCTGCCCTGCCCAATTCAGCATATACCAGTGACGCTTTTTACCGACTCGAACAACAAACTGTTTTTCGCAAGACCTGGGTGTTTGCCGAGTTTGTGCATAAATTAAAAGATCCTGGTCAGATGATTCCGGTAGAGATCGCGGGGGCGTCTATTGTGCTGGTCAAGGGGAAAGACCAAGTGATCCGAGCCTTTCATAATGTCTGTCGTCATCGCGGTGCGCGACTGGTCAATGAAGCCGTTAGCGGCAAAAAAACCTTTGTGTGTCCTAACCATTCCTGGAACTATAGTCTGGAGGGGAAATTAATTGCGCGACCGCATTTTTATGGCGGAGATCAACATGATCTCAATCGTGAAAGCTGTCACCGCGCGGATTTGAAAGCGGTCAGGTGTGAAGTCTGGCATGACTGGATCTTTGTCAATCTCGATGGCAACGCGCCTGGATTAGAGGAATACCTCAAACCTATTACCAAACACCTTGGAGATTATGACTTCTGCGATCTTCGGTTTGGTGAATCCCTGGAATTTGAGATCAAAGCCAATTGGAAACTGGCGATTGAGAACTTCATCGAGCCCTATCATGTATTCTCCTGCCACCCTTGGTTGCATTCATTTGTCAGCATGGCGGAACGAGATCCCCCTACATTTGAAGATCATGTGCTTAAGTGTGGATACACTTTCAAAAAAACCGACCCTGCTCGAGGTGAAGGGCTTCCCTACTTCCCCGATTTACCTGCCCACAAACAAAACCGGGGTGACTGGTATGTGCTATTCCCAAACTTTGCATTTGAAATATTTCCGGATCAAGTAGATGTTTTTATTGCCACACCCCTGGGGTTTGAACGCTGCCGCGAAACGATTGCCCTGTACTTCATTGGTGAAGGTGCCGATTCAGAAGAATATGCCCCAGGAAGAAACGCTGTCATCCAAAACTGGCATGACCTGAATCTTGAAGACGTTGGTGTAATTGAACGGATGCAAGCAGGTAGTCATTCAGAAGGGTTTGATGGCGGCGTGCTCTCACCCTATTGGGACCCGGTGTTACAACATTTCGCCAAACTGGTTTATCAGACTATGGAGAGCGCAAATTGAGAGCCGTGTTATTAACCGGCCATGGGGGCGTCGATAAACTACAGTACAGGGAAGACGTAGTTAAACCCGTTCCTAATGCGGACGAGGTACGAATCAAAGTCAGTGCATGCGGCGTTAACAATACTGACATCAATACCAGAACAGCCTGGTACTCTAAAGCGGTCGATCAGGGCATTACACAGGAAGCCGTAGTCGGCGGATACCAGGAAAGCGAGCAGACAGACGCCAGTTGGGGAAACCGCTCTCTAAAGTTTCCACTCATTCAGGGCGCAGATGTTTGCGGCGTTGTGGAATCAGTCGGTAGTGAATCCAACGCGGAACTGATTGGCCAGCGGGTGCTGATAGACCCCTGGTTTTTAAATGCGAACGACCCTGCCGATATAGTCAATGCTAAATACTTTGGCTCTGAAATTAACGGCGGGTATGCGGAATACACGGTGGCACCCACTCGTAACGTGCATGTTATCCACTCCAATTACAGTGATGAAGAGCTCGCCACATTTGCCTGCGCCTACGGCACTGCAGATAACTTAATCGAACGGACTGGGCTCACTGCTGGAGAAACCATTGTGATCTCAGGCGCTTCCGGCGGTGTGGGATCAGCGGCCATACAGCTCTCAAAGATACGCGGTGCCAAGGTTATAGCCATTACCAGCCCGGGAAAAGAATCGGGATTAAAAGCACTCGGTGCGGATTTTGTTGTGGATCGAAACTGTGCTGATCTCGAATCCGAAATAAAAAAACTCGCAGGGGGTGAAGTGGAAGTGGCCGCCGATGTGGTGGGAGGCGAAACATTTTCAATACTCGTCAACTGCCTTAAACAAGGTGGCCGTTATTCCAGCAGCGGTTGTATTTCGGGCCCGATGATTGATTTCGATTTGCGCAAGCTCATTTATCGAGATTTACAATTCACCGGGGCCACTGTGATCCCTCCAGGAAGTTTTTCCAGGCTGGTTGGATATATTGAGAGTGGTCAACTTAAACCTGTTCTCGCAGAAACCTGGCCTCTGCAGGATCTTGCGAAGGCGCAACAGTCGTTTATGAAGAAAAAACATATCGGCAAGATTGTGGTCAAGCTATAACTTCAAAAGACGTAGAGAAAAACTACCAATACGATGAATGAAACGACGAAAGTGGGCGACTCTTACCAGACCAGTTCTCCGGAAGAGCAGCGCACCGTTTACGACAACTGGGCACAGGAGTATGAAAAAGATCTCTGCCAAATGGGGTACCGTATACCTGCTGTAGCCGCTGCCGTATTCACCCGATTCGTTCCACTCGATTGTGGCCCCATTCTTGATGCGGGTTGCGGTGGCGGCATTCAGGCAGAACCTTTGCATCATGCGGGCTATGGCCCAATTACAGGTATCGACTTTTCTGAGGGCATGCTGGATGTCGCGCGGGAGAAGGGAATATATGCGGAACTGCGACAGATGGAATTGGGCAAACGGCTCGATTTTGAGGACCAGACGTTTCCAGCGATACTTTCTTGCGGAACCATCACGCCACGACATGCGCCGCCACATAGTTTCGATGAGCTGTTGCGAATTGCAAAAAAGGGGGCGTTCATCGTGTTTTCCATGCGCAACGATCCGAACCAGGAACCGGAATACCCCGCTGCAATCGAGCGGCACACCAGCAAGGGGCACTGGCAACCTTTGTTTGCTACAGAGGGATTCCTATCAATGCCATATGGTGAGCCTACTGTGTCGCATCAGATCCATGTTTACCAAACGCAATAACAACACGACATTGCTATCCGGTATGCCCGCATCCTGCTTTGATTCGTTGTTATCGAATTATCCGCTGCAGAAGTTTCTCTTTGTAACGCTCTTCCTCAACCAGGCAACTGAACGGTCGACCTTGGTCATTCAGCCTCGCTCTTAAGAAGTTCAGTTTTCGCATTAGAGCTCTCTCTTCATCACTAGTCTCAACATGATGAAGCAGCTCTTCAACGTGGCGAATTTCTTTCCTTAACTCAAGTTCCGGGGGTAGATAGCCCGCATTTTTTAACAATCTATAGCCAGCACGAAGTTCTTCGGGAATTGCGGAGGTGTCATCCAAAATCAGCGGTTTTCCCTGACCCGAGAGATTGTCCATTTCCCCACGCTCGATGGCAGCGAGGATTTTTTGTTCAGCCAGCTTTGAGATCAATGACATCACAGCGTTCCGTTCAATAACTTGTTTTCTATATCACAATTAAACTCGACTCCAGCGAGGTGCAGCATTAACTTAACCGATATAATTTTTATCTGCAGTCCAATCCCGAAGACAGTTTTAATACTAACTGAAAACTGTCTGACTGCCATATCGCTTTTAACTCACACAGAAGTCGGGTACGAATCGTACTCGCATAATAACCCTGGTGTCGTTTAATAATTCTGCTCACCTCATTAACATCACCCCTGGATTGCGCTATGGTTACTCCAATATCAATCTTGCCCCAGGGGCGATGGAGAAGTTTGGTGATGAAAGTACGAAATATTATAGTCGTTGCAACACTTCTGTTTTTTTACGGAAGCACCGCGATGGCCCACCACGGCTGGGCTTGGACGACGGGGGGAAACATTGAACTGACGGGAATTATTACATCCGCAAAACTCGGCAACCCCCACGGCGTTCTTAAAGTAGATCTAGATGGCGATTTGTGGCAGGTAGAGGTTGGGCAGCCATGGCGTAATGACCAGGCCGGGCTCAAAGACGGCGATCTTGCAGAAGGGGTCGAAGTCAAGATCGTCGGCGAGCCCTCTGCCAATGTAGAAAACAAGCTGTTAAAAGCAGAACGGATCTACATCGGCGACGAGGAATACGTACTCTACCCGAATCGCGACTAACTGCGGTGGAAGGCATCCTGATCGGCCTTGAAAACTGGTCGGTTGCCGAATATTTCCGCAACGCCCGATGGGGTTATGCCTTGCTCAATGCAATACATATCTTCGGAGTTTCCTTGCTCATTGGTGCAACTGTTTTGATGAACATGCGATTGTTGGGGTTCTGGTCGAGCGTTCGACGTTCTGACGTGATCAAAATTGGAATGCCAATAGCGGTCATTGGTTTAAGTCTCACCATCCTTGCCGGGCTACTGCTGTTTTCTGTGAGAGCACAGGAATATGCCGCCCTCGGTATGTTCCAAATTAAACTGATACTCGTCTTCACTGGCACCGTTTCTGCAATTCTCCTGCACTGGAGATTCGGTAGAGTTTTGGACGGACTGACCCAACGGCGACGGATCTGTCATGCTCTTTTGTCTCTATTTTGTTGGCCAGGAGCGCTGCTATTTGGCAGGCTAATCGCCTTCGCAGACAGCTGAATCTACTTACTCAATTTCGCATGTTTCCAATCTCGAACACTCTGTTCAACCGGAAATCAATTTCGGTAGGGTCAATGAAATTGCCGGGACAAATGTAATCAACATGAGCGCCACGAAGATGGCGAGATAGAATGGCCAGATCGTTCGTATCGCCTTCTCCATCGGTAGTTTGCCCACGGCACACCCGACAAACAGGCAAGTTCCAACAGGTGGGGTGCATAAACCCAGTCCGAGATTCACCAATAGCAACATGCCGAATTGTAATGGGTCCATACCTAGGCTATGGGCGACCGGCAGAAAAATCGGTGTGCAAATTAAGATCAATGCCGCCATGTCCATGATCATGCCAAGCATCAGCAACACCAGATTGATCATCAACAAAATCAGAATCGGGTTTTCTGTGATTCCTGTTAATAGATCGACGGTCATGGTCGGGACACGATAAAACGTCAACATATAGGCAAAAGCACCCGCGCAGGCAATCAATATCATCACCATTGAGGTTGTCCTTACTGACTGTACAACAGCAGTCCGGAAATTTTTCAACGTAAGACTGCGATATACCAGCAAGGTGACGATAAAGGCATATAGAGCACCAAAAGCCCCCGACTCCGTTACGGTAAAAACACCAGACAGAACTCCACCCACTATAATCACCGCGGTTAGAAGCCCAGGAATGGCGCTGGCAAAGGTCACTGCCACCGCTATCAAACCGGGAAACTTCTCCGCCTGATAACCGCGTTTAACCGCCACCACGTAGGCAGCAACAGCGAGGCAAATACACATCAATACCCCGGGTACGACACCGGCAAGAAACAGCTGAGAAATAGAAACTGCTCCACCGGTAGCAAGGGCAAAGATAATCATATTGTGACTGGGTGGAATAATGATACCGGCGATCGAAGAGGTCACCGTTACATTAACCGCATAGTCAGCGTCATAGCCTTTGTCTTTCATGACAGGCACCAAGATCGACCCCAACGCAGAGATATCCGCGATGGCTGAGCCGGATATGCCGCCAAACAGCATCGATGAAAAAACGTTCACGATACCAAGACCACCTCGGACAGCCCCAACAGCGGCTTGCGCGAAACGCACCAGCCGCATGGCGATACCACCATGGAACATCAGTTCGCCGGCAAAAATAAAGAATGGAATCGCCATCAGCGAAAACACGTTAATACCGGAGACAATACGCTGAAAGACAACAAATAAAGGTAAGCCTTCGTAGAAGAATGCTGAGAGCGCAGCGATGCCCAGCGCGAAAGCCACGGGTACGCCAATAATTACACAAAGGGCGAATACCCCGAGAAGCAATAGGAGTCCCATAATTGTTTTACTCTATGCTGTCTTTACGTTCATCTCGCCCAAGTATCAGACGAATCAAGTGGGCTGTGGAGAACATAAAAATAAGTGCGCCACAAATAGTGAGTGGTAGCGAACGCAGTCCCTCTGACCACTGAATCAATGGTATCAATGTGTTCCACTTAAACTGCGTCAGCTCAAGGCCGTACCAGAACATCAACCCACCGAAAATTGCCATCAGCAAGTCGGATAAAAAGACAAATCCAGTTCGCACCCAGGTTGGCACAATATTTCGAAACGCCACCACAGAGAGATGAGTGTGCTCATGAACACCCGCTGCAGCACCGAAAAACGCAATGACCATTACCAGCAAAAGCGAAACCTGTTCCACCCAGGTGGGAGTATCATTTAACACATAACGCCCGAAAACAAGCCACGCGAAAATCGCTGTCATTACAACCAACGCGGTACCTGCCAACAAAAAGCAAATGCGTGTTAAAAGATTATTGGCTGAATCCAGACGCCGCAATAGTGCCGGCAGCTCAGGCGTTTCACTCATTGGGTGCCCTCGATGAAAAACGCCCGGCATCCAGTCGGAAGCCGGGCATTGCCAGGAAAATACCTGAATTATCTTACTCGGTAGATTGGGCGAGTTCTACCAGTTCGCGCATATCCGGATTGGCAGCCAGGTATTCATCGTATACCGCGGTCATTGCGCTCTGGAATGGACCTTTGTCAGCCACTTCATTGACCTTGACACCTGCAGCTTCCACATCCTTTCGAGCTTGCTCAGATTGAACAGCCCATAGCTCGCGTTGATAAATAGCAGCTTCTTCTGCAGCACTTCTAACAGCTGCCTGCATTTCCGGCGACAAGGCTTCAAACTTCTTGGTGTTTACACAAATACATTCAGGAATAATCAAGTGCTCGCTCAATGAGTAATGCGTAGTAACCTCGTAGTGACCAACATTTTTAAAAGAAGGAAAGTTATTTTCCGCGCCGTCGACAACGCCGGTTTTCAACGCCTGCTGCACCTCAGAAAAAGCCATTGGTGAGGGGTTTCCGCCCATAGCGGAAATCATGGATGTATATAAGTCATTGTTCATAACTCGAATTTTTAGACCTTCTACATCTGCCGGAGTGTTAATCGGCTTCTGGCTGTAAAAAGATCGTGCACCTGCATCAATCCATGCCAGCGGTAAGACACCGGCATCGGCCATAGCCTTAGCCATGACATCACCTGCCTCTCCCTCGAGAACTCGAAACATGTGAGGAACGCTTTTAAAAATAAATGGCAATGAAACCAAGTTTGCTTCTTTTACCATTGGCCCGATTGGGCCCAAGTTGAAGTTGCCAATCTCTATCGCGCCAATACGAACTTGTTCCAACGCGTCTGGTTGGGAGCCGAGCACACCGCCGTGAAATACTTCGACGTTAATTTCGCCTTTTGTCGCTTCTTTAACCAGCTCAGAAAAGCGATCCATTGCTGCGGTATTGGGATGACCGTCGTGATGAATATTCCAAGCGCGCCAGTCGGCAGCGGTAGCAGCACCACACATGAGTGACAGAGCAGTAGCAGCGCCAAGTAAATTAGTTGATAGTTTCTTAATCATAGTTGTCTCCATTAGGTGATGATTTCGGTTTTTAAAATCGATTTGTTTGTAGTCAGGAAAAAAGCATTCCACCGTTGATGTCAATATTGGTTCCAGTAATAAAAGCAGCTTCATCCGTAGCCAGATAGGAAACCAGATTGGCGACGTCTTCGGAGGTGCCTTCACGCTTTAGAGGCGTGATGTTTGCCACATGGGATCGCACTTCTGGTTTGGTAAACGTATTATGAAAATCGGTGTCGATCATGCCGGGGCAAACGGAGTTGACACGTATGGTCGGACCGAGTTCTTTAGCGAGCGCTCTGGTAAATGTCATTACCGCCCCTTTGGATGCCGCATACGCGGATGCGCCTGGCCCGCCGCCATCTCGGCCTGCCTGACTCGCTAGGCCGACAATAGAACCGCCGTTTTTTTCCATATAGGGGAGCGCTGCCTGAGCAACTCGCATAAAAGAAGTTGCATTCAGCGACATGACATGTTCCCAATGTTCAATGTCCATCTCGGCCAGTGTTTTACGTGCGACCAATCCACCAGTGACATGCACGACAACGTCGATGTGTTCGCCGAACAACTCTGTAGTCTGGGAAATAAGGGCCGTGACGTCTTCACCTGAGGTCATATCTCCCTGCAGGGCTAGTGAGCGTCCACCCGAGACGGTGATTTCATTCACTGCACTTTCTGCGCCTTCCGAGGAACGATGATAGTTAATGGCAACTGCGGCACCGTTTTCCGCAAGCTTCAGCGCGCAGGCTCGTCCGATATCTCTACCTCCACCGGTCACAATCGCAACTTTTCCTGATAACAGCCTTTCTTCTTGATCTTGGGTTTGAGCCATCTTCCTCTCTTGTTGATTGACGTAGCGCTTCTGCGGCGCTAGTCAGTTTGCGCATTGATCAACATATTAGATTACTAGTATACTAGTTTGTCAATAGGGCGTTATCTCGCTATCCTGAACATTCGGAAGGTGTCACGTTGCGAATGCTGTGCTGTCTAACGGCCAGCTGCATTACGCGATTTCAGACGATTAGCCTGTCGCTCTAGTTAAGAATAAATTCACTAAATCAAAGAGTTACTGGATGTTAAATCTCGCAGAAAACTTACAAAGACGTACGACAACAGATTTGGTTTTCGACCATTTGCATGAAGAAATTGCGTCTTTGAAGCTGCTGCCCGGTACCAAATTGTCAGAAACCGATATCGCCCAGCGTTTTGGTGTGTCCCGACAACCTGTTCGCGACGCGTTTAATCGCCTTGAGAACCTCGACCTACTGGTAATCCGGCCACAGCGCGCGACGGAGGTCCGTCGATTCTCGATGCAGCGCATTGCTGACGCGCGCTTTGTCCGACTCGCGGTCGAGCTTGAAGTCGTTCGTCAGGCGTGTTCTGTTTGGGATGCTGAGCGGGCAAGATTGCTCGACGACAATCTACAACAGCAACAGCAAGCACTGGTCGACAGGCTGCCGGACCAGTTTCATATTCTTGACTATCAGTTTCACAAATCAATCTGCGAACTCAGTGGTTGTGCTTCCGCATTTAATACGATTGAAGAGTGCAAAAAGAAAGTGACGCGTCTGTGTGTATTGAGTCTGGATCGAAAGAACGAATTCGCAGTTCTTTTAGAAGACCACCTGAACTTGGCCCTTGCGTTGAAGAAAGGTTACGTGGAAGAAGCGACGGCAGTCACGCGCCAGCATTTAGCACGGCTAGACGATACGATTGCTGACATTCATGCCAAACACGCTGATTACTTTGAGTAAGACTGTTAACAAAAACCTTTTACCTATCGCCCGATCATTGATCGATAAGCAGATTAGGTGAACCTTAAAAAATATCTTCAATCGGATAAACGAATACCAAATACAGATAGAAAAAGCCGAGCGACAGGGCAAGAATAGCGACTCCTAACACGGGTGATGTCAGCTTAATGCCGGTTGTATTCAATTCGATTTGGGTATCCGTAGATTGGTTTGCATCCTCCGCATTTTTCCCACGTTTGCGCATGTCTATGTTGAATTGCACCGCAGCAAAGTACATGCCTAAGGCAACCAAAGCGAGCACCGCAACAAAAATCACTTTGGCGCTGAATAATTGCCATTGAAAGACTGCTTTCCGGTGATCAAGACCTGCGGCACGGTAACCATAATATTTTCGAAGCGAAGATAAGTACGCTTCCCGGGTTTCTTCATCCAACGCGATGGATACGGGAGATTCCGGCAACATGACATCATCTTCTCCCCTGGTATCCGCTAGCTGTTGCAGCGCCTGTTCCATTCTTCCTGCTGCAGTTTCCGATTCTTCGGCTTGCGCATATCCTGGTATTGCACCAATAAATGCCATAATCAAACCGATTTTCACGATTGTTATAACGCTAACTGGTATTGCGCTTTGTATCCCGTCTATAGTCACTTTGTGATTTCCTTTTTAGGGCAAGAGAAGATCAATAGTCTTGCTACGTAGTTGAATGCTCTCGTACAGACTGGCGTCGCTTCCTTCATAAGCCAGATAATTATCGATCGCAGTTTGATCATTGTTCACCAAATTACTGAGGATATTCAGTAACGAGTTGCTATGCATTTCTAGCCAGTCCTGATGGATTTGGTCGGGAACCGCGGGTGGTATAGCAGCCGGGGCTTGGGTGGAGAACAAACTGGTTTGTGATTCGCCATTCGGTTGAGTTACCCTGATCCCTCCATCAAAGTATTCACGGACAGTGCCATCCGGATAAGAAACAACAACGTTCCCTTCGCTATTGATGGTGCTAGACGCTGCAACTTCTGACTCTGATACAGGCACAGTTTGGGTATGAGAATTCGCAGTTAGCTTCGGCGTATGGCAGGTTTCTATCGCCCGTTTCCAGGATTGACCCGAGTTGATCGCCCCCTTGAAACAGTAAATAGTGGCGTTGCCGTTACTGGTTCCTGCACATAATTTCAGTGCATTTTTCCAATCCCAACGTGTGCTGCCGCCCCAGCTAACGTTGCGGTGCATTGCAGTATGAAAACAACGTATTGGTTCCTTGGCACGCTGGGTACCATTGCAAAGAGCTTGTAAGTTTTTCTCAGCCCATCGCTTACTACCCTGATAGTCCCACGCCACCTTACCTTGCGCTGCATCCATGCAGGCATTTTCTATCGAGGGACTGTCAGTATGAGCGCTAACAGAAATAGAGGTTAACGAAAGTAATACTATGATTAGCTCTGTAAAATGAAATCTCATAAACACTATCCTCTTCCTTATCCGATTTACCTGGCTCCCTGGTTAGATAGGTCCACATCTTCTGAGTATATCTTCTGAATATGGATTCTGGGCATTCGATCGCGACGCCTGTACGCTTAGGCTGAAATATTCGATGCGACAGCCTCCGATTAGCAGAAAATGGTTCTGTGACATTCACCCTATCACACCCAACTTATCACCATGACTTATATCGAGCTCTGGAAAAGATTGATCCCAAAACTCCCGTTGAGCCTGTCATCATATAAAAAAACAGCGTCGCAATATGTGATCCAGTTTACAGATCGGTAAAGAGTCTGCTTTGGGCGTTGCGGAAATACTGACAGGACAAGGTTTAACGCATACCTCTGTGATGGACCGACTTTCTACCGCAGGTGGGCAATACTGCTTAGCGTTTTAAAGCCGCGCTAAGTTTGTCTGCCAAAGCACTATTCTTGTTCGCAGGTTGCTTCCGAATATCGGTATTATGTTTTTTAGCTGACTTGCTTTGTCTATGATTAGGGCGATTTTTACTTTCAGCATTGGCATCCTGCAGACGCATGGTTAGCGCTATGCGTTTTCGTTTTTCATCGACTTCCTGCACTTTCACTTTGACGATTTGACCCGCCTTCACGACCTTATGCGGGTCTTCCACAAACTTGTCAGCAAGGCAGGAAATGTGCACCAATCCATCCTGATGCACACCAACGTCCACGAACGCTCCAAAATTCGTGACGTTGGTGACTGTTCCTTCCAGAATCATACCCTCCTGCAGATCACTAAGTTTCTCGATGCCGTCCATTAAACTGGCCGTTTTAAACTCGGGCCTTGGGTCTCTTCCTGGCTTGTCCAGTTCCTTGATAATATCGATCACCGTGGGAAGCCCAAATTGGTCCGTTACATAGTCTTCCGGCCGCAGCGACTTAAGAAATGCTGTATCACCGATAATGTCCGCGATCGATTTATCGTTCTGCGAAGCGATAGATTCAACGACCGAGTACGCTTCTGGATGAACACCGGATGCATCCAGTGGATTTACACTACCGGAAACAATACGAAGAAACCCGGCAGCTTGCTCAAACGTTTTCGCGCCCATACGTGGTACTTGTTTGAGAGATTCCCGGTTGGTAAAGCTGCCATTTGTATTACGAAACTCGACAATGTTATTCGCCAGGCTCTCATTCAACCCTGATACCTGCTTCAACAGTGGCATTGACGCCGTATTGAGTTCCACACCCACATCATTCACACAATCCTCTATCACTGCTTCCAGTGAACGGGTCAACTGATGTTGATTCACATCGTGCTGGTACTGCCCGACTCCAATCGACTTGGGTTCGATTTTCACCAGCTCCGCCAGCGGATCCTGCAACCTTCTGGCAATGGACACTGCTCCTCGGATAGTAACGTCGAGATGAGGGAATTCCTTCGCTGCAAATTCCGACGCGGAATACACCGACGCACCCGCTTCGTTCACCATCACCTTTGTCAGCTTCAGGTCTGGATGTTGCTTGATCACGTCAGCGGCAAGCTTATCGGTTTCGCGCGATGCAGTACCATTACCGATGGCAATCAGTTCCACCTTGTGACGTTTGACCAACATGGCGATCGTGGAAATAGACTCCTGCCACTGGTTTTTAGGCACATGGGGATAAATCGTCGCCTGATCGACATATTGGCCAGTGGTATCGATCACCGCGACCTTCACACCGGTCCGAAATCCAGGGTCCAAACCAAGCGTTGCCTTTGCACCGGCAGGGGCCGCCAATAGCAAGTCTTTTAAGTTGAGGGAAAACACGCGTATCGCCTCTGTCTCTGCAGATTCTCGTAGTTGGTTCATTAGATGACCACTGACATGCAGTTGCATTTTGATTTTCCATGTCCAGCTTGCTACCTCCTGTAACCAATCATCTGCGGGACGGCCGCGATGCGTAATATGCCAATGCGCGGCGACCATTCTTTCACATGGATGTTGCATGGGTTTGGTAAAACCAGCTTCATCCGGTGGGAGAACATCCAATGTGACGTACAGTATGTCTTCACTCCGCCCCCTGAAAATAGCCAACGCGCGGTGAGAAGGCACCTTCAGAAACGCTTCCTGATAATCAAAGTAGTCGCGAAATTTGGCTCCCTCTTCCTCTTTATCTTTCGCTACCTTCGCCATTATGTAGCCATTTTTCTCAACATACTCCCGTGCCTTTGCGAGCAAGTTGGCATCTTCGCTAAATCGATCCATTAATATATAGCGCGCGCCTTCCAATGCAGCCTTTACATCAGCAACAGGGTTATCACCACTGGCACAAACGTATTTCTCAGCTTCGAATTCTGGAGAAAGATCCGGGTTGTTATAAAGTGCGTCCGCCAACGGCTCCAAACCAGACTCCATCGCAATGGTGGCCTTGGTTCGTCGTTTGGGTTTAAACGGCAGGTACAGATCCTCGAGCAAGGTTTTGGTTTCTGCTTCCTGGATTGCAGTTGATAGCGCATCATTCAACTTACCCTGCTCTTCGATGCTTTTGAGAATGGCTTCTCTGCGTTGTTCCAGTTCACGCAAATATTTCAGTCGTTCTTCCAACAGCCTCAGTTGGGTATCGTCCAACCCCCCTGTTGCCTCTTTTCGATATCTGGAAATAAACGGCACCGTTGCACCCTCATCCAGCAAGTTGATCGCAGCACTAACCTGACTGGTCTGTACCGTGTTTTCTGAAGAAAGTTCGGTCGCAATTGCGGTGACGATACGTTGGCTAGCGTTGGCGGTCATTCGTGGTGTTATAGGTCATAGAGGTAAATGGTGGACGCGTTATAAGCGAGGTTGATCCGGTTTCCAAGTCTTGATTTTCTATAGGCAATCAGATTGATTCACTGTTGTTGTTCGCATTTTTTGATCCTTAAATAGACTCTGGTCGCTTAGGGGAGCTTCTAAAAGGCCATGCACGAACTGATTCAGGGCATTTCTCGCACTCAAATAGCGCAAGTCGCAGACAAGTAAATTTTCCTGCGATTTGAAAGCCCCAACATATCAGTGACTTACACTCGTCTTCATCGATTGCTTGTTATCCAAACTTGGTGGCACGATAGTTGCTCAAGGATTATCACAAAAAATTAATAGAAATGAGTACAGCTTCAATAAAACTTCGATTCACTGCGTCCGCCAAACCATGAGTACAGAAAATGGCGCTGTGCAGCTGCATTCGATTTCAAAATCGTATGACGACCTGATCGCAGTCAACGCAATTGATCTCCATATTCAACCCGGAAGCTACTGCTGTCTTCTCGGCCCTTCCGGCTGTGGCAAAACAACAACGCTCCGAATGATAGCCGGCCACGAGATTCCCACTGAGGGCCGCGTCATGATCGACCAGTCCGAAGTGACCACCCTGGCACCCGCGCAGCGCCCGACTTCAATGATGTTTCAGGACTACGCATTATTTCCTCACTTATCTTGCTTGGATAACGTTGCATTTAGCTTGAGGATGCAGGGTGTCTCTAAAGACGAGCGACATGGAAGTGCCCGAACATTTCTTGATCTGGTGCAAATGGGAGAGTATGCAGAGCGGCTGCCATCACAGCTGTCCGGCGGGCAACAGCAGCGTATCGCACTCGCTCGCGCTTTAATCACAAAACCTTCTGTCCTTCTTCTCGATGAACCGCTATCGGCATTGGACCCATTCTTACGCGTTCAGATGCGCGCAGAGCTGAAGCGTCTGCAACAGGAGCTGGGCATCACATTTATTCATGTCACTCATTCTCAGCAGGAAGCCATGGCTGTCGCAGATCTCGTGGTTATTATGAACGGCGGTAAAATTGAACAGGCTGCGAATGCAAGGGATGTTTTTAACGCTCCGCAAACGGAATTTGTCGCACGTTTTATCGGCGGCCATAATGTGCTCGAAGCAAATGTGGTTGCTTCAGAAAACTCACATTTCCTGGCTGCGGCGAATGACGCTGTCTACTTCTCTTCGACTTCGTTACCGCAACCATCAGTTGATAGCGTCACCATCGCCTTAAGATCTGATCGCATCGATCTGACCAAGCATGCGGGCTCTGAAAAAATTCCAAACTCACTCAACGCCCAGGTGCTTGCCGTGGAATATCAGGGAGCGGTTGTCAGGGTGGATCTTGACCTAACGACGTCAGACAAGTTTTCTGTGCTTGTTGATGAAGAAAAATACTTCCAGTCCGATATTCAACCTGGGGACGCTGTCGTCGCCAGTTGGGCAGAGTCTGCTATTCATATGGTAGGCAGTTAAAATTCCAAAACCGAGGACCACTCTATGAAAAAAGATACAAAGCAAAAAGGAAAGAATCTCGCATCACCCAAACGTCGCGAACTGTTAAAGAAAGGAACGGTTGCGGCGGCGGGAGCAACCGCCCTGGGCGGTTTCCCAATGATCTGGGCGCAGAACATCAAAGACGTCAAGCTGCGACAGTTTGGTACTGGCGTATCCAATATCAACGAAATCGCCAAACAGTGCAAAGAAGATTTGGGATTCGAGTTGCAAATGACAGCGCTGGATACCGATACCACTGCGCAACGTATTGCGACCCAACCGAAGACATTTGATATTGCGGATATTGAGTATTTCACGCTCAAGAAAGTGTGGGGCGCCGGTAATCTGCAACCAATGGAAATTAGCCGACTGAGCCAGTTCGACAAGATTGTTGGTATTTTCAAGGATGGTAAGCTCACACCAGAATCGAATATCGCGCAAGGCACCGCGCCGCATACCGTAAGCTTTGTAGACAAGCCAGGCGACAAGAAATTCGCCAGCGGTATGACTGATTGGTACACCATGGTACCGACTATTTATAACGCTGACACATTGGGCATTCGACCTGATCTCATTGGCAGACCCATCGAAAGCTGGACCGAACTTTTAAATTCCGAATTTAAGGGCAAAGCTTCGATCCTGAACATTTCGTCCATTGGCATAATGGATGCGGCGATGGTTTGCGAAGCCATGGGTGAAGTGCAATATGGCGATAAGGGCAATATGACCAAAGAAGAGATCGACAAAACCATGGCGATCTTTACCGAAGCGAAAAAAGACGGGCAGTTTCGCGCGTTCTGGAAGACCTTTGATGAGTCAGTCAACCTGATGGCCTCTGGGGAGGTGGTGATCCAGTCCATGTGGTCACCGGCAATTACCAAAGTCAGATCTCAGGGTATCCCGTGTATCTATCAGCCGTTAAAAGAAGGCTACCGCTCCTGGGGTGGTGGGCTTGGTCTTTCTGCCAACCTGTCTGGTCTTGAACTAGATGCCGCCTATGAATATATCGACTGGTACATTTCCGGTTGGGTCGGCGGTTTACTGATGCGTCAAGGTTACTACTCAGCCGCACCAGAAAATTCACAAAAGCATATGAGCGCGGATGAATGGGGCTACTGGTTCGAAGGTAAGCCAGCTGAAGGCGACATCATCGACCCATTCGGTAACAAGTTGGAATCGGCTGGCGCAACCCGCGACGGTGGATCATTCTATGACCGCATGGGCAAGGTGGAATGCTGGAACTCAGTGATGGATGAAAACCGCTATATGGTTAAGAAGTGGAATGAGTTTATCGCCGCCTAATCGTTGAAGTTGTAGTATGGTAAGGGCCTGCGGGAGTGCAATCGCAGGCCCTTTTTTACGTCAACTCATGAAGACCTGAACCTACTCAACTCGTCGATAAAGTGCGTTACCTGCAAGTTCTTCCACTCATCGCGACGCTGGCCTTCTTTTTGATTGGCCCCATCGTGCTAATCATGGTGGTGAGCTTTTGGGATTACTCAGAATTCGATCTGATACCTGACTTTATCTTTACCAACTATCAAGAGCTGTTCGAGTCTTCCGTTACCTACCGGATTTATCTGAATACGCTCAAGTTTACCTTTCTGACCTGGGTATTTACCCTGGTGATCGGCTTTACAGTTTCTTACTTTCTCGCTTTTCATGTCAGACAGTTGCGATGGCAAATCACCCTCTTCCTGATTTGCACGATCCCTTTCTGGACGTCCAACATAATTCGTATGATTGCCTGGATTCCGGTGCTCGGTCGCAATGGTTTAATCAATAAAACACTGGTCAGTTCCGGGGTAGTCGATCAACCGTTGGACTGGTTGCTGTTTTCTGACTTTGCAGTGGTACTCGCATTCGTACATTTGTTCACTTTATTTATGGTGGTGCCCATCTTTAATTCGATGATGCGCATCGACCGATCACTGATCGAAGCAGCCCATGATTCCGGAGCCAGTGGGCTGAAGACGCTATGGCATGTGATACTTCCATTGTGCAAGCCAGGGATTATGATCGGGTCTATTTTCGTGGTCACATTGGTGATGGGAGATTTTGTGACCGTGCAGATGATGTCCGGTGGACAAAGCGCCTCGGTCGGTGTGGCAATGAATAATAAACGTGCGTTGTTGCAGTACCCCGCAGCGGCGGCAGACGCCATTGTGTTGCTGGCCGTGGTATTGATCATGGTCGCGATCATGATGCGATCTGTCAATATACGAAAGGAACTCTGATGGCGGCCAGAAGCGACCAGCGCGGAAAATCGTTTTATCTACTTGCGGCCTTTTTCGCAGTATTCGTCCTGTTTCTATACGGCCCTATCCTCGCGATAGTCGTGCTCTCGTTTCAGGGGCCAAACGGTGGACTGACTTTCCCTTTGGATGGGGTCTCTGTTCACTGGTTTTTCGAGTTATTTAAAGAACAGCGAGTGGGAGACTTCAAAAGCTCCTTTTCACGTTCTTTTCTACTAGCCATTATCGTTATGACGCTGACTGTGCTGATTTCACTGGCGGCCGGATTGGCGTTTCGCAAACGCTTCATCGGTTCCGCGGTTGTGTTCTATGTCACCATCGCGAGCCTGATCGTGCCTTCTATTTTGATCACATTGGGAATCGGTTTAATGTTCGACCGACTGGATTTAGAGGCGACCTGGTATAGCTCGGGCCTCGGCGCACATCTGACTTGGACCCTGCCGTTTGGTTTGCTCATTATGTTCGCGGTATTCAACCGTTTTGATAAAGCTTATGAAGAAGCCGCGCGGGATTTGGGCGCATCACCCTGGCAAACCGTACGCTATGTCATTGTGCCGATTATTTTCCCCAGCCTGATCGGCGTAGGCCTGTTCGGATTCACCTTAAGCTTTGATGAATTCGCCCGCTCACTGCTGGCAGTAGGCGTCACCAATACCTTACCGCTGGAGATATTTGGTATGACCACAACTGTCACGACACCCACACTCTATGCTCTCGGCACGGTCACTACCGCAGTGTCATTTCTGGTGATCGGTTTGTCATTTGCAGCAATCGCGCTCTCACAAAGAAAACGCGGAAAACTGGGGAATGATGCAGGAAAGGGAATGGTGTAACGATGCGAATATTACTGATTAATCCGAATACCACTCAAACGATGACCGATAGCGTTGTTGCCGCCAGTCAACGCTTTGTGGCTGATGATGTGGAAATCTTTGGTGCTACCTCTGACTACGGCCCTCCCAGTATTGAAGGGTTTTACGATGAAGTTTTCTCGATTCCTCCTATGCTTGAGAAAATCAACACCGTCATCCAACAACACGATGGCAAGATTGATGGTGTTGTTATCGCCTGTTTTGACGACACTGGTGTGGATGCGGCACGCGCAATGCTTGACGTACCTGTTGTAGGAATTTGTCAGGCCGCATTGCAAACTGCCAGCCTGCTTTCTAACCGCTTTTCGATTATCACTACCCTGGGCAGGTCGGTTCCGGCACTGGAACACCTGGTGAGTAAATACGGTTTTGCGAACCTTTGCAGAAATGTACGGGCTTCGGAAATCCCGGTACTTGAACTGGAACAACCCGGTAGTGGTGCCGAAGATAAGATCAGGCATCAAATTGAACTTGCACTGGAAGAAGACAATGCCGAGGCGATTGTTCTTGGGTGCGCCGGCATGGTGGATTTGACTGAAAGGTTATCTAACACCTACAACATTCCCGTTATCGAAGGAGTGGTACCCGCTGTCAATATTGTGTCCGGGCTAAGCCGTGCGGGTCTAAAAACCAGTAAACGTCGTGGCTATGCGACGCCTGTTTCGAAGAACTACAAAGGAGAGTTTGGTAAGTACTCGCCGTAGAGTTATTGGCGAGAGTAAAAGGGGGCAGAATTAATTCTGTCCCCATTCTCCATTCTCCTAATTCTGTCCCCACACCCCGCGTGTTTCATTTGTGTTGTTTATAGTTATGTTATAACATAACACTATTTGCCCGATCACAGAAATTTGATTGTCCTGATCTGTGAGCCAACAGTCTAAATCGCACGATCTTGTACTACGGCAGGAAGTGTGGTTTTTAAAAT
>JAHQVR010000310.1 GCA_019634245.1 Gammaproteobacteria bacterium | reverse complement strand
GCTTGTTGAATCATTGAGTTGTCGGTGGGGCCCTCTTCACCGTAGTTACACGAGTGGTTGTTGCTATGGCCGTCGCGATTGTCTTCAAGATTGGCGAGATTGTGTTTGTATTCATAGCTAACCAGATCTTCTAGTGTGAAGCCATCGTGCGCGGTGATGAAATTGATACTGGCAGATGGAGTGCGATGATCGTGGTCGAAAAAGGAGGCGCTGCCTAAGAGTTTATTAGCCAATTTGGCCAACATGCCTGGCGTATTACACCAAAATTGGCGGGTTGTATCTCTGAATTCATCATTCCATTCTGACCACGGATGTGGGTAGTTACCTAATTGGTAGCCGCCTGGTCCAATATCCCAGGGTTCGGCAATGAATTTAGCTTTGTTCAGTTGCGGGTCTTGAATAATGGCATCGAAAAAACTGGCTCCGGGATCAAAACCCCGAGGCTCCCTACCCAGAATACTGGCCAGATCGAATCGAAAACCATCGACGCCAACTTCGTTGTGCCAATATCGAAGTGAATCCATCACAAGCTGTAACACTCTGGGATTGTTGATATTCAGAGTATTGCCGGTACCAGTATCATTGATATAGTGCGCCCGGTTCTCTGCCAGTCTGTAGTAGGCGGCATTGTCGATACCGCGAAATGACAGCGTCGGGCCTAATTCGTTACCTTCTGCGCTGTGGTTGTATACGACATCTAAAATTAGCTCTAACCCATGTGCATGCAATGCCTCAAGCGCTAGTCTAATTTCGGCCAACGCTTCCCCGTTACCATAGCGCTCAGTCGGCGCAAAGAAGCCCAACGAGTTGTAACCCCAATAATTACTTAAATCCTGTGCTGCGAGAAAAGGTTCATCAGCACAATGGTGTATCGGCAGCAGCTCTACTGTTGTGATCCCTAGGTCGACCAGGTAATTTAATAGTCTTGTCTCCGTTAATGCTAAGTACTTCCCCTGGTACTCTTGCTTTAGGCCTGGGAACTCTTGGCTCAGGCCCTTGACATGGGCTTCCAGAATGACGCAGTCCGCAATGGGTATTGGCTGGGAAGGCCTTTGCTTGGCAGTGTGACTTCCAGTTATCGCTACTGCTTTGGGAACAAAGGGGGCGCTGTCACGGATATCAAAAGAGAGATGACTATCGATATGGCCCCGAACGTAGCCATAAATCTCATCGCAGTATTCAACAGTACCTAGAATTTTTTTAGCATACGGGTCGAGCAATAGTTTGTTTGCATTGAATCTATGACCGGCTGTTGGATCGTAAGGCCCGTGTACGCGGTAGCCATAAACTTGGCCAGAGGCTGTATTGGGTAAAAATCCATGCCACACCTGTTGGCTGCATGCCGGCATAGAAAGACGTTGCAGTTCTTTCGTGCCATCCGAGTTGAACAAACACAGTTCGACCGCGTCTGCGTGAGCTGAATAAAGCGCAAAGTTAATACCATCCTGTTGGACGGATGCACCCAGGGGATAGGGAAGCCCGGGCTCTAATTGGTCGCTAGCGGCTTTAGATGCCATATATCGTCGTTGTAGTCTTGAATAGTGCGATCTGAGGAGAATCGACCTGAGGTGGCTGTGTTAAGTATGCTACTGCGCCGCCAGGCCGCTGTAGTTTGCCAGTGTTGTTCGACCGACTGCTGCGCATCCAGATAACCGCCCAGATCCGCAATGGTCATCCATGGATCGGTATGACTAGTTGCCGCGCCGATCACACGTTTCACTAATTCTGCATCATCGCCGTCGAATCTACCTTGCGCAAATGAATCAATGATGGCTTTAATCCTCGGATCCTTTTTTATGTAGAGCCCAGGATCGTATTGACCTAGTGTCTTTTGCACCTGATCGACTGTTAATCCAAACAAGAAAAAATGTTCACTGCCAACGGCATCTAGAATCTCAACATTGGCACCGTCCAGGGTTCCGATAGTCAAGGCGCCATTCATCATAAATTTCATATTTCCAGTGCCAGAGGCTTCCTTCCCGGCAGTCGAAATTTGCTCAGAAAGATCCGCAGCTGGGCAAATAATTTCCATCGCAGAGACGTTGTAGTCGGGTAGAAAAACAAGTCTGAGTAGGTCTTTGCAGGCAGGATCACTATTAATAACGTGGGCAATGTTGTTGATCAGTTTTATGATCCATTTCGCCATGTCATAACCGGGGGCAGCTTTCCCTGCAACGAGAATCGCCCGCGGTGTGAACTGTTGGCTGCCCTGTCGTTTTAAGGTGAGATAGAGGTGTACCGCATGCAAGGCACAGAGTAACTGGCGTTTGTATTCGTGAATGCGTTTTACCTGAACATCAAACAACATAGTTTCATGAAGATCAACGCCGGTACGCTGTGAAACGAGTTCTATTAAGCGTTGTTTGTTTTGTTGCTTGATCGAATGCCACTGACGTTGCAACTCCGGTAAATGGGCATGAGTTTCGAGCTCTGATAGAGCGTTTAAATCATGTTGCCATTCGTTCCCGATTGTCTCATTGAGTAGGTTGGCTAACCCGGGGTTACAGTGCGACAACCAACGCCGTGGAGTTACGCCATTAGTCTTGTTGTTAAACCGTTCTGGCCATAATGCGTTGAAGGTTTTAAATAAGCCTTTTTGCAGTAGCTCAGAATGCAACTGCGCTACACCATTGACTGAAAAACTTCCCACTATGGCTAAGTGTGCCATGCGTACCATCGGATACTCATCATTGGAAATAATGGATAGCGCATTGGCTTTCTCAGAATCGCCAGGCCATTTTTTAGCGACCTCATCAAGGAATCGGTGATTGATCTCTTTGATGATTTCAGTGGGCCTAGGAAGTAAGTGCTCCATCAACCCCAGAGACCAGCACTCTAGTGCTTCTGGTAGAAGCGTATGATTGGTGTATGCCAAGGTGCTGGTTGTAATCTCCCAAGCTTCATTCCAGTTCAGGTAGTAGTCATCGATCAATAGTCGCATAAGTTCTGGCACGGCCAGACTTGGGTGTGTGTCATTCATTTGAAAGCAATGAGCATTGGCAAAGTGCTCAAAGCTTGAGTGAGTTTGACGCCACTGATGTAGGGTGTCTTGTAAACTGGCGGACACTAAAAAGTATTGTTGTTTTAGACGCAAAGTTTTGCCATTCTCACTTTGATCGTTGGGGTACAAAACCATGGTCAGCGCTTGAGCATTCGTTTTCTGAGAAACACTTTCGGTGTAGCCGCCGGCGTTAAATTCAGCGAGGTTAAAGGCATCGGTGGCTGTAGCCGACCAAAGCCTCAAGGTATTGATGTGCCCATTTTTATAACCAGGAATGGGAACGTCGTAGGGGATTGCCACAATGTCATCGGTGTCCTGCCAGACCCGATGCTCACGTCCCTCAGTATCCATTGTCACAGAAACATGCCCACCAAATTGCACCTGTCGACGCAGTTCAGGCCTACTGATCTCCCATGGGTGTCCATGTAGCAACCAGTTGTCAGGATGTTCATGTTGATAGCCTTGCTCGATCTTTTGGTGGAACATGCCATATCGATAACGCAGCCCATATCCGGTTACGGGTAATTTCAACGTGGCGCAGCTATCCAGAAAACAAGCAGCGAGTCGGCCAAGGCCCCCGTTACCCAGGCCTGCATCGGGCTCTAAGGTCGCCACGGTTTCAAGATCCAGCCCAAGTTTTAGTAGTGCATCTTTTACCGTGTCGGTGAGATCTAAATTATGTACGGCATTGCTGAGCGAACGCCCTAATAAAAACTCAAGTGATAGATAACAGGTGCGTCGATGAGTGGATGTTCTCATCTGTTCGCGAGTGGCTCGCCATTGTGGAAAAATTTGTTCGCGTACAGCTAAGGCTATCGCTGTGTACAGTTGCTCGGAGTCAGCTGTAGACAGTTCCAATCCAAGTGTTGATTCGAACTGTCGCCGAACGCTTGTGACAAAACTGTCAACTGAAATTTCTGTTGATCGAGGAGTAGTCCAGTGATCTGTATTGTCGACAATCGAACGAGCAGTGGCATACGTCTCAAATTTTTCTGTTTCTATCATTTTTTTCCGCCGCGCGCAAATGCGTTGCCTCAAAGGCGCTGATTACTATAAGCTGGAAGTCACATTGTCTAGTAGGTAGTGACTATGGATAAAGCCGATCATCGGCGTGTCTCTCGACTGACTCGCAGCACTCTTGCCCTGATACTTGCCGGGGGGCAGGGAAGTCGACTTCACGAACTCACTACCTGGCGAGCCAAGCCCGCTGTTCCGTTTGGGGGAAAATTCAGAATCATCGATTTCCCCTTGTCCAATTGTATCAATTCCGGTATCCGACAATTGGGGGTTCTTACTCAATATAAGTCTCACTCGCTCATCCGTCACCTGGTGAATGGTTGGTCTGGTATGCGAAGCGAATTTGGTGAGTCGATGGAAATCTTACCCGCCTCCATGCGCGTCGATGAAGGATGGTACAAAGGCACGGCTGATGCCATCTTTCAAAACCTCGACATTATTCGCACTCAGAAACCTACTCATGTGTTGATTCTCGGTGGAGACCACATCTACAAAATGGATTATGGGCCATTGATCGCCCAACATGCTGATTGGCAGGCGGATATGACTGTTTCCTGTGTGGAAGTATCCGTTGAAGAAGCGGCAGGTTCTTTTGGCGTTATCCAGGTTGACAGTGAGGGGCGGGTGATAGGTTTTGAGGAGAAGCCTGCAAAACCTGCCGAAATACCCGGCAAACCAGGTCGGGTGCTCGCTTCCATGGGCAATTATGTTTTCAATACCGGTTTTTTGTATGAACAACTGATTCGCGATGCCGATACCCGAGGTAGTAGCCACGATTTTGGCAAAGATATATTGCCGTATCTGGTGCCCAAATATCGAGTCTATGCCTATCGACTTGGGGATGACACACCAAAGCGATCCCCTTACTGGAGAGATGTTGGAACTATAGATGCTTTATGGGATGCCAATATGGAGTTGGTGGGCTTCGAGCCAGAGTTGGATTTGTATGACCAAGAGTGGCCTATTTGTACCTTACAACCGCAACTACCTCCAGCGAAGTTTATTCACGCTACAGGTAAACGGCGTGGATTAGCAGTGAATTGTATTGTTTCCGGTGGATGTATTGTTTCCGGTGCACAGCTACGCGGATGCTTATTGTTTTCAAATGTCCATGCACATTCCTACAGCAAAATTAAGGACTCGGTGATCATGCCTGATGTTGTTATCCACAGAAATTGTGTTATTGACAGAGCTATCATCGATCGTGGCTGCGTTATTGATGAAGGCACTGAAATCGGTGTCGATCACGAGGCTGATCGCGAGCGTGGTTTTCGCGTAACAGAAGCTGGAATTACGTTGGTAACTCCAGATATGTTGCAGCAGGATCTGCATCAATTCCGATAGCGAGCTCGTAGGTTCAACGACAGCGACTATGTCAGAGCGACAACACATTTGCATGCTCGCAGCGGAGAATGCCGCAATCCCTGGTGCCAAGGTGGGTGGTATAGGAGATGTCGTTCGAGATATACCGTTGAGTCTTGCAGCCCATGGCGCGGAAGTTTCGGTAGTCATACCTGCTTATGGCCTGTTTCATCAGGCCGCGGATGCCACCTTGCTGCAGCACGTCTCTGTGCCCTTTGCTGGTGCGACTCTATCGGCTGCCGTGTACGAACGGTTTATTGGTCGAGATACAGGTGTTCGGTATTTTGTTCTCGAAGCAGATACCTTCAGCGCTTGCGGTGCTGGCTGTGTGTATTGCAACGACCCAGATCACGAACCGTTTGCTACCGATGCCACCAAATTTGCACTGTTTAGCTTGGCGGCATTGCGCTGTATTCAATCGGGTGTGCTTGGGCCCGTGGATGTGTTGCACTTACACGATTGGCATAGTGCACTCTGTGCGGTGTTAATCGAATATGCACCAGAATTTGACGATTTAAAGTCGCTAAGGACCGTGTTCAGCATTCATAATCTGGCGATGCAAGGTATCAGACCGTTTGCCGGGCATGGCTCTTCACTGAATGCGTGGTACCCGGAACTTATCTACGATCAAGACCGATTGGCGGACCCGCGATGGTCAGATTGCATCAATCCGATGGTATCGGCTATTCGGCTGTGCCACAAACTCCATACCGTTTCACCCACATACGCCGAGGAAATCGTGTCGCCGAATAATGTTGATAGTGGTTTCCATGGCGGCGAGGGTCTTGAGCAGGATTTGCAGATCGCCTTTAACGAGGGACGACTATCCGGCATTATCAATGGCATCGACTATGCACTCAGTCCGCCTGCCAAACACCCCTGGCCACCGTTGATCAACCGTATCAGCAATCGTGTGCTGGGTTGGTTAGGCGAGAGCGAGCCGATGCGATCGGTAGATTATTTAGCCCATCAGCGCACGCTCCGTTGGTGCGATTCTTCAAAGCCGGAGCATGTGCTTACCAGTATTGGTCGCTTAACCGAACAGAAGATGGCCCTTATGCTGGAGCAGGTTTCTCCGGGAGTATCGGCGCTAGAAGCTATTTTGAAAGAGCTGGATAAGGGAGTGTTTATATTACTGGCCAGTGGATCGGCTGAGCTGGAAAATGCCTGTCAAAAAATAGCTGCCCATCATGAAAATTTTCTGTTTTTAAATCGTTTTGATGCTGAAGTTGCCGACTGGCTATATGCCAGCGGCGATTTGTTCTTGATGCCCAGCTCATTCGAACCCTGTGGCATCAGTCAAATGATGGCTATGAGATGTGGGCAACCATGCCTTGTGCATGCAGTGGGTGGTTTGAAAGATACCGTTGTTGATAACCACGATGGATTTCATTTCAACGGCGGTTCCCGAACTGAAAAAGCGCAACATTTAGTGGCAAGGCTTTCTGATGTTTTACAGCTGCGGGAGAATTCTCCGGATGCGTACGCGCGTATTTCCGAAGCGGCGCGTGAGAAACGCTTTACTTGGAAGGACAGCGCAGAAACCTACCAAAAGGTGTTGTACTCATGATTGGAGATATGGATCGCTATTTATTAGGTGAAGGAAATCACACACACTTATACGACTATTTGGGGTCACACCATCGCACCATTGATGGCGTTGACGGTGTGACCTTTGCGGTCTGGGCGCCCAATGCGTCGAAAGTGAGCGTGGTGGGTGACTTCAATCGATGGGATGGCAATCAACATCAGATGCAGCGCTTACCCAGTGGAGGTTTGTGGCAGGTTTTTATCCCGGGATTACCTGAAGGCACACTCTATAAGTTCGAACTGCACAGCGAACAGGGCCATTTGCTGCCCCTTAAGCATGATCCGTATGCCTCCTATTTTGAGCAGCCTCCTGGTAATGCATCGATAACGTTTGAATCTAAATTTATCTGGTCTGATCAGCTCCATATGGAGTCTTTAAGCAAGACAGACCCTCTCACGACTCCGATCTCCATGTATGAAGTGCATCCCTTATCATGGCGCCGTCGAGGTAATTCAGAGCCGTTGCCGTATCGGGAGCTAGCCGATCAACTCGTACCGTATGTCCTAGAGCTCGGTTTCACACACGTAGAACTGATGCCCATCACTGAGTACCCATTTACCGGTTCATGGGGGTACCAGCCCATTGGTTTGTTCGCGCCGACATCAAAGTTGGGTAGTCCCGATGATTTTCGGTATTTGGTCAATAAGTGTCATGAGAATGGAATTGGTGTGGTTATCGATTGGGTTCCTGCTCACTTTCCTACCGATGAACATGGATTGGGACTTTTTGATGGCACGCATTTGTATGAGCATGCAGATCCGCGGCAGGGCTTTCACAAAGATTGGAACACCCTGATTTTTAATTATGGCCGAGCTGAGGTATTCAACTATCTATTGAGCAACGCACTCTATTGGGTTAGGGAATTTCATATCGACGGCCTAAGGGTCGATGCCGTGGCGTCGATGCTCTATCTGGATTACTCGCGAGAGGCTGGCGAGTGGATTCCAAACGAGCATGGCGGCAACGAGAATCTTGATGCGATTCGGTTTCTGCGCAAACTCAACGAACTCATTCATGCGGAAGGGGCGATGACGTTTGCCGAGGAGTCGACTTCGTTTCCCGGAGTCAGCCGCCCCACTTACGACTCAGGGCTAGGGTTTACCTTCAAATGGAACATGGGCTGGATGCACGATACGCTTGAGTATATGAGCCGCGATGCGATACACCGGAAGTTTCATCAAAATGATTTGACCTTTGGTTTGCTCTACGCCTTCAGTGAAAATTTTCAGCTCCCCATCTCACACGATGAAGTGGTGTATGGAAAGGGCTCAATGCTGGAAAAAATGGCGGGTGATGACTGGCAAAAATTTGCCAATTTAAGAGCACTGTATGCCTATATGTATGCATACCCTGGAAAAAAGCTGTTGTTCATGGGGTCTGAGTTTGCACAACGTGCAGAGTGGAACCACGATGCTAGCCTGGATTGGCATTTGCTGGAACAACCCAACCACCTGGGTATACAACGTTTGCTGACAGACTTAAACAAGCTCTATCGCAATAGCGCTCCTTTGTATGCCACTGATTGTTCTGCTGCGGGCTTCGAATGGATCGATTGTGAAGATGCCGATCACAGTGTGCTGTCGTTCTACCGATACACTAAAGATCATGCTCAAGAACTGGCAGTGGTTTGTAATTTCACCCCCACACCGCATCACG
>JAHQVR010000031.1 GCA_019634245.1 Gammaproteobacteria bacterium | reverse complement strand
CTACCGGCGGCAGAAACCAGGGTTTGCCAAAATACAGGGGCCGGGTGGGAAATTTCAGGCCATCAAAGCCAGTGCGACCACTGTCCAATCCCAGCACTTGTTGGCCGACGCGCATACCCAGATAGCTGGCCATCGACACCCCGGAGCCACAATAGCCCAGGGCATAGTAGAGCCCATCGTGTTTACCGACATGGGCTTTGGTATCAAACGTGTAGCCCACGAATCCCATCCAGGAATGGGACACTCGGACAGGTTTTAATTCCGGGAAAATATCGTTCAGCACTCCTTTCAGAAGCGGTGCACTTTTGGCAGGATCGGTCTCAGCGCTGGAGACTCGCCCACCAAACAATATTCGTGATCGATCTGGTGAGGCGCGAAAATAGTAAACCACCTTGTGGGTATCGCTGTAGATTCGATTCGTCGGCATTAGCCTATTCATCACATCGGCTTCTAACGCTTCGGTGGCGATAATATAACTACCAATCGGAATGACTCGGCGACGCAACTGTGGAGTGGCCGCGTTGGTATAACCATTGGTGGCCACAACGACGTCTTTGGCGTGCAGTTCCCCGCGCTGGGTAAACAACTTAAATCCAGCCCCTGCTTGCTGTATCGATTGCACGGCACAATAAGGTACAACTTGCGCACCGGCATCCATCACGGTGTTCAATAAACCCTGGTGGTAACGCCCAGGATCTAAGCAAGCGTGTTGTTCATACACAACGCCCCCGTGATAAACGTCAGTACCCAGTTCGGTTTTCTGTTCAGCGCGTGGCACGACCCGAATGGGCACTTCAAACCCTTTGGGTTGATTGTTCGATTGCGCCACGAGCGCGTTAAATTGTTTTTGATTGTGCGCAGCATGAAAACGACCACAGACGCGAAAGTCGCACTCAATGGATTCGTTCTGTAAAAACTCGCCCATCCAACTTAGCGCGTTTTGGCCTTCAGCTAAAATCGCTTTGGCTGTGGATTCACCATGCGCTCGTGTTAACTCCGACAGGCTGGGCTTGACGCTGGTGCTGATCTGTCCACCGTTTCGAGTGCTGCAACCAAACCCGGCATCTTCGGCATCGAGCACAATGGTGGTGCGCCCAGCTCTTGAGGTTTGCAGAGCACAATTAAGCCCGGTATAGCCAGAGCCGATAATCGCAACATCACACTGTTCTGGCAAAGACGTTGATTCGATCTGCGGGCGCGAGGTGGTATCCCACCAATACGAAGAAAACTGGCAGTTATCGGTAAAGAGGCTTGCTGGGCTCATGGGAACACACAATACGGCAAAAAAAAACGGCGCTCAAGGCGCCGTTTTTTCTAATGCTTGTGAATTGGTGTGTTAGGCCATAAACAAGTTATCTGCCGAATAGCCACTGCCTTCGAGAATACGGCGCAAGCGTTTTAATGCTTCCATTTGTATTTGTCTAACCCGCTCCCGAGTAACACCTAATTCCTGACCCACTTCTTCGAGTGTGGATTTTTCATGTCCATGCAAACCAAAACGCCGCACCAACACTTCGCGCTGTTTGGATTCTAACTTTTGCAACCAGTCATTGATGTTGGAGTTAACGCGTTCGTCTTGCAAAATTTCCGATGGATCTAAATTGTTTTCATCTGGAATGATATCCAGCAGTGGGCGCTCACCATCTTTACCAATAGCAACATCAACAGATGTGACTCGATCACGCAAACCCAGCAATCGTTTAACGTCAGCTACTGGTCTTTCAACTAACTCCGCGATGTCTTCAGCAGTGGGCTCACGATCGAGAGACTGCTGTAAGCGACGCTCGGCCTTTATATACACATTCATTTCTTTAACAACATGTATAGGCAAACGAATCGTGCGCGTTTGATTCATTAGTCCACGTTCAATGGTTTGTCGTATCCACCAAGTGGCGTACGTGGAAAAACGAAAACCTCTATCGGGATCAAATTTTTCAACAGAGTGTATTAAGCCCAGATTGCCTTCCTCTATAAGATCAAGCAATGCCAAGCCACGGTTCATATAACGTCGGGCAATTTTCACTACGAGGCGAAGATTACATTCAATCATTTTTTGACGCGACTTCACACATCCAGACTGAGCCAACCGCGTGTAATACTTCTCTTCATCCGCAGTCAAGAGTTCAGAGAACTCGATCTCTTTGAGATAAAGCCGCGTGGCATCCATCTCTTTTCGTGAGGCGTCTCGAAGCTTGCTCGCCTTGATCTGCTCTTCTTCTGGTTCCGGCTCAGCATCGGTGGTGGTTTCAACACCCTCCATAGCCATACCGTCAGAGCCCAGTTGCTCTTCACTGTCGTCGTCAGACACATTCCAGCCAGTCTGCTCATTAATTGCCATGTTCTGGACTCTCCAGTTGTTTCTCTACCACGACCCTGTTGCAGGATTGTGACACCTAATTTTTGCTTATATTAAAACAAGTTAGCGCAACTTGCTCGAGTTATTTCATCGATTAACAATTGTTCAGGCAACTTACCTGTGGATAAGTAACTGTTTATTCATTAACGCTGAGGTAGAAAATCTAACGGGTTCAGCGGGTTACCATCGCGCCGAACTTCGAAGCGCAACACTGATTCGCGCTTCTCATTCCAGCCCAAACTCGCAATAGGATCGCCTGCTTTGACGATATCGTCTTCTGCAACAAACAAGTTATCGGCATGTGAGTAGGTGGTCATCAGCTCATTTGCATGACGAACGATGACAAGGTTGCCACCTCCAGCACTCAAATCGCGCCCAGAGTAAATGACCGTGCCGTCCATTGCAGCGCGGATATCTTGTCCGGGCACACCAGCGATGTCGACACCCTGCCCGCCCACTTCATTGGGATTAAATTCGCGCGCCACTTGACCGGGTGTCGGCCACATCCAACCATTCGCGGACACCGAAGTTTGTGTGCTTTCCAATAATTGACTGTCACTTTGTACCGGTTTGAAGTCCATCGTGTCCGGAATGATCTCTTCCTTGGGATAGTTTTGGTCAAGCGCTGCTACCTGCTGTTCGTTCTCCCAGGAAGCCGCCGGAATTACTTTCACTTGTTCAATGGGCACGGTGGCCCCAGCGTTCGCAATGGGTTCTATTTGGTTGCTACTCGTGGGTGACACCGTAACCGCGGTTTGCGTGTTTGGGTTCGGCGTGTTCACTGCAGCCACTGCTGGTTGTGGAAAGTAACCTGCACCTGCCCGCGCTTGAGCGGAGAGCTGAGTGCCTGGACGAACGTTGATCCGCATTCCAGGGTGCACTTGCCCCACGCCGGGATTTAACACCTGTAGATCGGCCGCGGTGAGTTGATATCGAAAGGCAATAGTGTCTAATGTATCGCCGGCTTGAACCACATACAGGTTGGAATGGAGTTGCATCCGTTGAAGCGTAGATTCAACTTCGGGCACAGACGTGCACGCTGCACTCAGCGAGCAAAAGCCAATTATGGTGACACTCTTGAGCCACTTGACCATCGTCTAAAAACGCCCCCAACGTTTGATTGTCGCGCCGCTGAGTTCAGAAGAACCCGTTAAGTCCCCTTGGCCTCTCACTAGCCAGTTGCGTTAATGCAACAAAAGGAGTTAAACGCGATTAAAGAGTGTAGACCGCATTTCAAGACTTGCCAGGGAGAAACGGAACGAATTTAGCCGCACTGATTTCTTGCGTTTGAAAACCGGTTTTAGTGCGTGTTATTACTGTAAGTGCTTGTTTTTGCGAACCAACTGGTACCACCATTCGCCCACCGATGGCCAGTTGATCCAGTAGCGGCTCCGGCACTTTGGCCGGAGCTGCCGTCACCACAATGCCGTCATAAGGGCCATTGGAACCCCATCCCCAACTACCATCGCTGTAGCGAGAATGTATGTTTCTATACTGCAAAGCCGCGAAACGGCGGCGAGCACGATCGAGCAACAATTGAATTCGCTCAACGGTGAACACGGCATCCACCAGTTGAGAGAGCACGGCCGCCTGATAACCAGAACCTGTACCCACTTCCAATACACGGTGTACTGGACCGGACTCTAAAAGAGCCTCAGTCATGCGTGCGACAACCCAGGGTGCTGAAATGGTTTGGCCCTCCCCTATAGGTAGCGCATCATCTTCATAGGCTCGAGTGGCAAAGGCCTCATCGACAAATAAATGACGGGGAACCGAACGCATCGTATCTATAACGCGCTGGTCTTCAATGCCCCGCTCCTCGAGACGATCGCACATACGGTTTCGTGTTCGCTGGGATGTCATACCGATACCAGCGATTTGATTCGCCGTTGCGATCACGCTAAGCCCTCCAGCCATTCACCTATAGAGTTCAATGAATTGTGTCTTGTCATGTCGATAGTTATCGGTGTCACTGATACATAGCCGTTTTCAACGGCATTAAAGTCGGTGCCAGGACCGCCTTGATCAATCTCGCCGGCCGCTCCAATCCAATACAGCACGTCACCGCGTGGGCTCGAGTACTTGGTGGCTTCATTCGATGCATGTCGAGAACCCAAATGGGTACTCTTAAATCCTTTGATCTCCTTATAAGGTAGATCAGGAACATTAATGTTCAAAATCGTATCGGGTGGCAGCGGAACTTTTTCTAGCTGATTCACTATTGCTGCAGCCACTGCAGCCGCAGAATCGTAGTGCGCCGGATCGTGAGAGGCCATTGAAAACGCTATTGATGGCAAGCCCAAACAGCGGCCCTCTATAGCGGCCGCCACGGTACCCGAATAAACCACATCGTCGCCCATATTAGGCCCATCGTTGATACCGCTTATGACCATGTCAGGTTCATGTTCTAGCAGCCCGCCCAACCCGAGTTGAACACAATCCGTCGGGGTGCCTTCGATCGAATAACTGCCATCGGGGTGGTGTTTTACCGCGATCGGATGCGATAGAGTCAAGGAGCTACTCGCCGCACTGCGATTTCGGTCGGGCGCGACGATAACGGCATCGCTTACGGGGCTTAGAGCTTTGTGCAGCGCACGAATGCCCGGAGCCAGATAGCCATCATCGTTGGAAATCAAAATACGCATGAGCAGGTAATGGTGTAACTCAATGGAGAAACCAGACACTAAATTTAGTCCGCCTTGGTGGTTACGCAACCCACATTTGCAAACCATTTGGGCCAGCAAATTCAGCCATCGGCCCGAAATACAGTTTGAAGTCGAGCGAGTAGAGCTGCCCGATGGCGATTTTTTCGATCTAGCGAAAAGCGCAAAAGATACAGGCCCGGTGGTATTGCTCTTTCACGGCCTTGCAGGATCGATCAACAGCGCTTATGCACGCGGTGCGTTTTCTAAGTTAGAAAACGCCGGATATCGCCCCACGCTGATGCATTGGCGGGGCTGCTCAGGAGAGCCAAACCGTCTAGTGCGCTCTTATCACTCGGGCAGTAGTGACGACATTCAGTTTGTTATTAACCTGATGCGCAGCCGATACCCCACCGAGCCTCTGTACGCCATTGGCTATTCGCTTGGCGCAAACGCCCTTGTGAAATACCTGGGAGAACAAGGCGATCAAAGCCCGCTCAGGGGTGCCCTAGCCGTCTGTCCTCCGTTTGTTATGAGCATTGGAGCCGACAAGCTCAATAGCGGCTTGGCAAAAGGGTATCAACGCCACTTATTAAGTGAAATGACGAAACATCACGAAATTAAACAACAACGCTATCCGGCGCTGAAAATGACGACCATCACGCGCAGCATAAAACAAAGTTTCTGGGCCTGGGATGATGCGATTACAGCACCGGTCAATGGATTTAAAGACGTGCACGACTACTATGAGTCATGCAGTTGTCGGAGTTTCCTGCCTGGAATAACGATACCCACGCATATTCTGTATGCGCTGGACGATCCGTTTTTTACCAAAGACGTGCTTCCTAACGCCTCCGAGCTTCCTCCCTCTGTAAAGCTTGAAGTGCAACGCTATGGGGGTCATGTAGGCTTTGTATTTGATAAGAACACACCCTCCAGGGACAACTGGCTAGATTGCTGGGTGATCGAATCGCTTACGCAGTTGCCTGGCTCTTAGTGCGATTATCGGTGTTCATGCGGCGGGCTTGTTTTGATCGCTGATTGCATCCGGTAGTTCTGCGAACAGTAGATACCCCTAGTAATTCTCTCAAACGCGGCCTTCGTTTCCAGAGCAGCAGCAAAAGCACGGGAATAATCAATGCAGAGCGCAGAACGTAGATTTGCCAGATGGGAAACTGTGCACTGGACAGCTTGATGATGGCGTCCCCCGCTGACAACGCAAGTACTGACACCACAATAGCGCTAACAGCCAGCGGCAGACGATCGGGAATCGGTTTATTCACTGCATCCATCGCTACCGTTTCGGTAAGTTTTCCAGGTTAGTCACACCCTGGCAGTGAGCTCACAACAACCGATGCTGCCTTATGAGAATCGAACAAGATTCCCGACGGTTTGATTACTCAGGCATTTGCGAAGAATGATGCTCTATGATCATCCAACGCTGACCATTCCAGCGATACACAAACGTGAAACGGGCTGGAACAGCACTGCCATCTTTGAGCGTAAAGGTATACACCCCTGATTGTATCGCTACTTGATCAAAGATTCGAATATTAGCCTCATTCATTTTACCTATTGGTTTCTTGGCCATGAAGGTGACGAAATAGTCTTCGATTTCAGCATGATTGTGACGCACTTTATTCGATACGGTGGGCAGCAGAATCGCATCGGATTCATACAGCGCGGTGATGGTTTTCGGTTCACCTGTCTGCAACGCATTGTTCCACTCATCGAACAGGGACGCTATGTCGGCTTCTGTCATTTCCTGAATGCTCAGTGTAGATTTGATATCGTTATTATAACGTCATGTCAGCTTAGACGGTCGTTCAGCAGGCAACACTAGGCTTTGATGGCAAAGGATCTGGCTAACAGGGTTTCGACTGCTGTGCCCATTCATCACAGGCAGATAAAAACCGACACACTTACGCTCCGGAGTTATTGATGATTAGAGAGGCAATACCTCAAGACTTTCATCGGATCATGGAGCTGTATGCTCAACTGCATCCAAACGATGCAACAGTCGAGGACGGTTCCGACCGCAGAGCGTTTGATGACATTATCGCGAATCCAAATCTTTTGTTATTTGTGCTTGAAGATGACTCCGGGATAATAAATGCAACCTGCTATTTTAATTTCATCCCAAATATCACACGTCAGGCAGCTCCGTATGCGGTCATTGAAAACGTTGTGACTGAGGTGAGCCAGCGCAACACGGGCCTTGGGAAAAGACTACTTCAGCATGTATTGCAGTTCGCGTGGGATAAAGGCTGCTATAAAGTGATGTTAATGACCGGGTCGCGACGTGAATCCACCCATCAGTTCTATCAGTCATGCGGATTCCGGATGGACGATAAGCTGGCTTTTATTGCGCGACCTCCGCAGTAGATATTTTAAGTGTTTATTCTGCGTTAGCAGCCTGCTTCGAAAGCCATTGTTGTTTGGTTAATCGGTAAACCACGTGCGGTCGTAAGTCACTTTCCAAGGCAATGCGCGGATGGTCGAATCCAGTTGGGTCTTTAGCCATTCCCAGCTTTTTCATTACACGAATAGAGGGCTGGTTACATACAGCGGTAAACGAGACAATTTCTTGAAAACCAATGGTGATAAATCCATGCTCCATTGCCCTATGGGCAGCCTCGGTGGCGTAGCCCTTACCCCAAAACTGCCGTGCTAGACGCCAGCCAATTTCGACACTTCCAGCGCAGGGGTGCCAAGGTGCTGGTCGGGATAGGCCGACAAAACCGATGAAATCACCTGTGTTTTTAATTTCGACAGCCCAGGAACCCCACCCAGTTTCTTCGATAGCTTTGGCATTGTCGTTAATATAAGAATTTGATTCTTTAAGAGTGAAGTAACGCGGAAAATATCGCATCACCTCAGAGTCGTTGTTCAAGCTAAAAAAATGGGGGCGATCTTCATCCTTCCACTGCCTAAGGATTAATCTTTCGGTGTGGAGATCGCGTTTCATAGCTTAGATGTCGAAACGCTTTGAGATGCGATCCATGGGTGTTCCATCATTGAGTGGTACCCCTTGCGCAACGTCGTAATCAACAAAACCCATTTTCGAGTAGTAACCCAGTCCTGGGGAATTATCAGCCCGAATAGTCGCATTTATCACTGCGTAGTGTTCATCTACGCAAAACTGCCTAGACATCTCAAAAAGGCTTGAGCCAACACCGCGTACCTTGTTTGAAACTCGAGCGAACGTGGCTATATCTACCCACCCTTCTGGTAATCTTGCAAGAGTACCCAGTGATTGAAAGCCTAGCAATTCGCCCTGATTAGCTTCACACACGAAACAAGCCAGACAATGATCGCCATTGATAAAGCGGTGACAAAGCTCTTCACTGGTCAATGGCTCTTCAAAGGCCGTTGTGCCTCCAATGACGATGATTTCATTCAATAGATGGGTAAGTTGAGCAGCATCCTCAACGGTAGCGGGACGAACCGAGAATTGTTTCATGCGGAAATTGTACGTGCAAAACGGGCCATTTTAAAAGTAGGATTTTTTCGGCTTCCGTTCTCTTAGATTGATTGTGTAGCCGTCGGCTTCGAGCTGGTTTTTGAGGGCTGTGTGGTATTGTTGCATTTCCAGATTTATATAGTTATTAGCCTCAAGGGCTCTGATCATACCGGCTATAGCCTCATCTGAGAATTCAACTTCGTTGTAGAGCATTAGGGCGATGTGAATTTGGTCCGAATAAATCGCAAATTCGAGGATATGTGATCTTCTTATTTTGTTTTGACAATCTGAACAAACTAGTGACTCGACGTCCAAATCGTAACTCAACAAGCTGCTAACACCAACAGTGTTTCCTTTGGATATTGCACACGCTATCGGTGAAGAATGAGCTTTACCTACAGACGTATTTCTAATATTTACATCACCCCCATACTTCACTGCTAAAGCTAAAAAGCGCGGGTTTGGGTTTCTCGCAGCTGTACACATTAGCCATTTGCTGCTGTCCGAATACTCTAACGAATTTGGGTTCTCCCCATTAGCCAATAGACGTCAAATTTATCAAGATTGTTACTTAATACTGCTTTAACTAACGGTGTGTCACGTGAACATGCGGTTGTTAAGAGCAGCAATCCAATTGTTATTATGAGAATTTTCAATACTAAAACCCTTCCACTAACAATTGTTTGCAACCAAGGCCACCTGAATACTTTCAATGACTGCTGCAATACCGTGCGGAGTTATCGCTTGTTCCCATAGTTTACCCATGCCCAATGGTAAGGGTATATCAATCTGATTTTCATCTAACCATTCATCGCTGGGCTGTTGAAGAATCAGGGTTCTACCCGGGGCTGGAAAATTAGGTATCCACT
>JAHQVR010000309.1 GCA_019634245.1 Gammaproteobacteria bacterium | reverse complement strand
GCCCCAGGTTGGCATGCACTCAATCACGAGGCAAAGTCGAATTGTTCGGGATAGAGAACCGAACCTTTCAATCGAAATACACCATAAACCTATACGTTTTATATAAAACAACGCTTTTTATAACGGTACTTTCCTCGCTGAATATGTACGCTCTTCAAAAAGTGGAGAGTAAGACAATATGCAGTTAGCAAGCAGTTTCTCAATGAGGAAGAGAAACTTTCGAACAACTACCGGAAAAGTCTTTGGAATGTTTGACAAGTTAGTCACACAAGCGTTCAGACGGACGGCCACCCTCACTCTTCTTTGTTCATTTTTTCTTCCAAAAGGACACATACGACTCCAACCCGAACCGTGCTTTATCTCAATGATGTTAAACGATCCTGAAAAAATTCGCTTATTCAGACTAGACGATGATGCGCTCACTCGAGGTACACGTTAGTTCAGACAAGGGTATCGGCTCTCATGCCGTCGCAAGTTACCAAATTAGCACAATGCAAGGAAGAAACTGTTGAAGCATAAATTGAACCAATGTGCTATTGTCGTAATAGCATCGCTGCTCTCCGCTTGCGATCAGAGTGACCAAAAACCAGATAGCACTACCACAGCATTGCACTCCACTCCTTACTCCATATCTGGTGATACAGTTTCATCAAACAATGGAAGCAAAGAATCGAAGGACCAACCCATAGTCAGACAAGACTTCTATAGTCTGTACTGAGAGTCTCTACACTACACGAAGTTGTTCTGAGGGATCTAAATTTGAGATCCCTCAGAGATTGGCTCACCAAATCGATTAGCTTATCCAACTGGGTATGACCAACAGCAATGGTTTCTGAACCTGAAACCCAGGAGGGATTACGCTGACGGTCATAGGCTTGGGTTGGCGGCGGTCTTTCCTTTCAGTTCTCCAGCTCTCATTTCGTACATAACTGTACGAGCGTTCTGGACATCCACAGAATTTTTATTCGTCCCCTGCTTAACCCTACAGTCATAAATCAACTTAATCGTAGAAAGAATCCCGGATGGCGGCCTTTCTGTTACACAATACATACTTCCATCAGAGTCCTTTTTGTATTTATCTATATTCATATGGTCGTAGAAGAGTTTTGACCTAAGTTTATGGATGCCAATTTCATAATTTCCACGAGTGAAGAACTTGAATATCCTAAAAGTCATAGTATTTTCGACAGAAGACTTGATATTCTCAATAACATTATAATCCGCAACGTAAGTCTTTTTTCCTAATTCATCCATCTTTGCGGATGTTTCTTCTTTTGCGGATGTTTCTTCTTTTGCGGATGTTTCTTCTTTTGCGGATGTTTCTTGGCGCACATCTGGCGCTACCATTTGTCTGTTGTTTTCTTGGCGCACATCTTTCGCTACCATTACGTTTGTTCGCGCCGCATCAAAAAACTCTTGCTCTTTACCCGCACCTGGGATTGTCATGATTTTATTAATAGCTACCATAAGCCTTTTCTGCACTTGACGAAGATCTTTTTTCGTTTTTACAGCTTCTACATCTGCTATCTTGTCAGTCACCCCAAGGTCTTTCCTTTTCCCTTCAATATAACGGATTAATGAATCTGGACCCTTTAGCTCACGGTATAAGAAATTTACTTTAGCTATTAGTGTATTCGCACCGTAAATATCTAAGTTCGCGACATAGTAAGGGTCCGTATAGTCATCAAATTCACTCATCAAATCAAGAGCCTGTTCCAATTCTACCTGCGCATTTTTAGTCAAATCTTTAAACACCGGCGATAATGCCGTATTCCTCGATGCTACCGTAGCCATCGAATTCCTTTCTTGCAGAAGTGGTTTACTGCCCTTAACCCTGCTGGGATCTACAACAGGGTCTTTTGATGAGATCTTCGGCATCACTTTTTCATTGCTTTGGAATGAATCAGAATAATCTCCTTGGAGCTTAGGCTGCATTGCAACTTCTTGTTTGTAGGTTGCCGTGGCTTCCACTTTTCCTTTTTTAATTTTAGGAGGAGCTGGCGGTGGCTTGGAGTGTACAGAAAGGGTAGCGCCGTCTGAGCCCGGCCCGGTTACGGATTCGAATGGAGGTACTATAAATAATTTATTCCCACCGGATCGATCTACAGCAGAGCCTGTTGATGAGAGCATCACCGACTTTCCTCCAGTGCCTCGAAATGAAAAATTTACCTGTTCAGGGTTACTTGACCACATTTGTTTTTGAGACATTTGGCGGGAACTAGATGACAAGTGAGTCGCTCGTTGACGCGCACCCGCACCAACCTTCGGCGGTACTGAGCCTGTATTTTTTGTTGCAAACTTTGAGAACTCTGGGTGTCGGGGGGTGAAGGTGGCGTCCCTTCTCGATTTTCTGGTTCTACCAGGAGCTATCAGTTGCTTTCTACCTGTAGAACAAGTAGTGTCGTCTGGAGTAGGAGTCAGCGGTTGCGTTCTACCTGTAGCAGAAGTAGTGCCTTCTGGGCCTGACATTTTTGAAATCCCTTCTCTCTATACCTCAGCCTTCACTACTTCATCGACATACGTAGAGTGTCTTAAACAACACTCATGCATATTAACTGGGGCGAAAATCGCTATGGTTTCGGCCTGCGCGCTTTTCATAGATCCTTTTAATCAGAAGCAATGGTAGGCTAGGGTTATGACCCATTGATTTCCGCCTGGCTGCGTGATTCGCGGTTCGAAAGCGATGACCATGTCTGATCTTTTCTGGCCGACGGATGCGCAGATAGCGCGCCTTGAGCCTTTCTTTCGCAAGTCCCGCGGCAAACCACGCGTTGATAATCGACATGTGTTGAGCGGCATAATCTTCATTAATCGCAATGAGTAGAGATGGTGCGACGCCCCTTCGGCGTGTGGCAGCCCGCTACGACAGGCGCTCGAAGGTCTTCCTGTCAGCAATCGTCCTCGCAGCACTCGTGATCTATTGGCTATGAGCCCTGACCCTAGCCTGTTCCATGGGTGTTGATGGCAGACAGATCAGGTTATTCAAATACTTGGACCTGACCGTTTGGATTTTGGCTGGGCAGTCAAACCGATTAAGGATTTTGTTCACCTCTCGAATGCCCGCCGCGTTGGCCCCACTTTTGTCGATGACGATCTTGCTCGGGATTCCATTTGAAGGCAGCGCTTTGGCAAAGAACCTAGCGACTGTGGGACGGTTCCTGCGATCGGACAGCATGAAATCAAGGGTGTCTCCTACTTTGTCGACGGCTCGATAGAGGTACATCCATTTGCCGCGAACACGAATATAGGTCTCGTCCATGCGCCAGGAGCTCAGCGTTGGGCCTTTCTTCGATTGCGCTTTTACTGCGATCATCGGTGAATACTTAACGACCCACCTGTTAAGTGTAGCGTGATCCACCTGCACGCCGTGTTTGGCCATGATCTCTTCTAGGTCACGGAAGTACACGGCGTACAAAACCGCATCCTTGGGGAAATGACGGCCCTTCAATGAGATCATGCTCAAGTAACCTATTCGAACACTAATCTACGAGTACAAACCTCAGATCAAGCATGCTCGTCAAATAGACTCCAGAGTTTGCGACACATGCATCGTAAGTGCAATCGCGACTGCAATGGTATTCGTTTTCACATCCATACTCCTTTCGAGCAAGCAAGGGTAGTTCCTTAACTCTGCGATGAATGATGTCAGACCTATGCCCCAAACCATCCACCGCAGATTCACTGCCCTGCGATCGCGGTGTCATGAGGATCGGTGACATGGACGAAATACCGACCCTTCTGAGTGGGTTATGACCGGCGCGCCGATACGACGTGAACACCGTCTTTGTTCCGCAACAGCAATGCCCTCCGAAACAGTCCGAGGTTTGCACCGGTAACCTATATGTGGTGCAATACATAGTATCATATTGATATGTAGATGATATTTGCCGTGTTCGACTAACCAGAGGTTATTTGCCAGGCGGGTCAGAGCAACCAATTCACTTCGCCGTATTTTACTGACCGGGCGAATTCGATGCAGGAATGAGCCACGTTTGCTCAAATCCAAAGCAGGCTTTGTTGATGGCGTGGATGCCTCCACTGATGGCATCGCAATGTGCCAATGTGATGTTTGTTGAAGCCATCGCGATCCGTAAACAAGTTGGCAACGCACATTAAATACCACGAGTATGTCGATTTAATACTACGTAAAAACAAACGATCGAACCCACACGGCGGAATGATCCAAGTAAACGGTCGCACACGCTATCGGTCGACTGCATTTTGAAAAGGATCAACTATGCGTTTTTGGAACGCTCTTACTGTTGTGATGATCACAGGCTGTTTCGGTACCGCCCAAGCGGCACCTCAAAAGTATGTGCTGCAAGCTGACCAAAGCCAGGTCGACTTTGGCTGGTATCTGGGGCCGGATGAAATCAAAGGTACGATGCCTGTCGCATCGGCGGATATAATCTTAGATCTTGAGAATCTGCAAAACAGTGACGTGACAGTCGCCGTTGATGTCAAAGGTGCTAAGGCTGGTTTCCCCTTTGCGACACAGGGGATGAAAAGCAAGCAGATATTGTGGGCTAAAGAACATCCCGAAATCCTGTTTGAGAGCACTCGGTTTGTGCGCGAAGGGGCAAAAGCTCGTGTCGAAGGTAACCTGACAGTACGCGGCGTCACCAAGCCCACAGTCTTCATTGCAGAGCTTTATCGTCAACGCGGGACCGAAAGTGGAGATCATAGCAAGCTCGCAGTGCATCTAACGGGCTCGCTGTCTAGATCAGCTTTTGGTGCTGATGGTTGGTCTGACATGGCTGGTGATCAAATTAATCTGTCGATCATCGCACGGATGCAGATCGATCAACCTTCATGAGTTTCAAAAACACATTAAATCAGTTCGGGTGGGTCAGCCGATCCATCCACTGGATCACCGCGGTATTGGTGTTAGTAGTATTGGTTATGGGGTTCTGGTTGACTCGGGCCGAGTTGTCTCTCGCTACCATTGCTTACTTTGGCTACCATAAAACCATCGGCTTCGTCGTGCTGGTGCTGTTTGTCGTGCGGGTTGTGTGGCACCGCTACTCACCCGTTCCTAAATCGGTCGAAAGCGATTCAGATTTGCAGAATAAGCTAGCGCATTTGGTGCACCGGCTGTTCTATTGTATGCTTATCGCAATGCCTTTGTCCGGGTGGATTGCTAGCTCGGCAACGGGAATTGATAGTGTGATTTTCAACCGCTGGACTGTTTGGAGTATTGCGCCGACATCTGAAGCGATTGCCGATTTTGGGTTTGCTGTCCACGCTATGCTTGGTAAAGCGCTCGCCGGGCTGGTGGTTCTTCACGTATGCGGAGCTATGTATCATGCCTTTGTATTGCGGGATGGAACCCTGCGCCGAATGATAATCGGTGCACGAATGGCGAATGAAAACCAATCCGGCCATTCTACAAAAGCTGATAACGGGAAACCTTGTCGATCAAACCCAACGCATGCTGTGCTAGAAAACGATTTGTAGACCAATGGCGGATCTGACAACAAACAACCCAACGGGCATAAGCGCAGGTTTCAATGGATCCCTTAGCCATCCATCTATGCGTTCGTTTTTGTGGGCATGTGTCTTGGGTGGAGCGGCTTTAATTGTGATCAGCGCGGCGCTGATCGGTTGGGAGCCAGCGCGCCCGGACACCATTTTAGTCGGTTTAATCGCGTTTGCGGTTGTGGCGTCACTGATGGGGCTGCGCCTGAACCGTGACTATCCTCACGCCAAGCTGGGTCTTTGCAATCTGTTTACACTGGCGCGGCTGGTTCTTGTTGGTGTCCTGTTTGTATCTCTTATCGAGGGGCTTTCGCCCAGTTGGTGGATACTGATTATTGCCCTTTTGGCGTTGTCTTTTGATGGCTTCGATGGCTGGTTCGCGCGAAGGCAGGGCCTGGTGTCTCAATTCGGCGCGGATTTTGATATGCAGGTTGACGCGATGTTTGCACTGGTGCTTGCGCTTTTTGCTGCGATGAACAGTGGGGCAGGGGCCATCGTGATTCTACTTGGTCTGCCTTACTATCTGTTCGTTTCAGCTAAAATTGTTATGCCGTGGCTAAACAATCCGTTGCCGGACCGCTTCAGCCGCAAAACGGTGTGTGTGTTTCAGATCGCGGCTCTCATTCTGCTGCAGGTGCCATTCTTCGCTAATGGTGTGCTAGATTTTTTGGTTGCGGCTGTTGCGTCTGCTCTGATCTGGTCGTTTGGTCGTGATATTGTTTGGCTGAGGCAGAACAATTGATGAGCTCATTGCAACATAGGCACTCGCTTCACGCTCTTGTGGTATTTGCATTGTCTGCGTTGGCTCTAGATCTGGTCCTTATCTTGCCAAACCACCCGGTTGCTGCAAGTTGGAAAACGCTGCTGCTTTTCCCGCTCGAATTACCGTTTGTCCTGCTCGCCCTGATCGCAATAGGCGATAGACGGGTCGGACGGGCGTTGCGTATTGCACTTGTTGCCCTTTTGACAGTGATCACCGCGCTGAAGCTCGCGGACTTTGGCATGTACTGCGCGCTAAACCGTGGGTTCAATCCGGTCGCTGATTTACGGTTGATTGCGTCCCTTTACGATCTGCTTGTTGGCGCGGCAGGGAGATGGGCGGCGACGGGCGCAGTGCTACTTTCT
>JAHQVR010000308.1 GCA_019634245.1 Gammaproteobacteria bacterium | reverse complement strand
TTTCGTACTGGCGATCGACGTTGGGCAGCTACTTGGGTGCCCAAATCGGTCGCTAGAGTGATGATCTCTAGACGGTATCACAATGTCTAGTAAATTCGGCATCCTGTGATGCTGACATCTGTTGCACGCTCAATCTTAGGGCTTGTCGATATCGACCGGGATTTTCAGTATCAGACTTTCGTTGAGCACTCTACTGCAATCGGTTCTAGAAGCCCAGCTACAAAGCCTTTCTGCCAGGCTTTCAGGCAACATCCAGCGCTGGCGAACCTCGACAGGCCGCTGATCGCTGGGCCTTTATTCACTGAACCCAGTATGATGAGAGCATCGAAGAATCAGGTGTACTGTGCGGAAAACCGGATGACGTTTGACTTTCAAAATAGCTATACATCGTTACCAGAGCAATTCTATCGATCCGTACAGCCTACGCCGGTAACCAAACCGAGTCTTTTTGCGCTGAACAAGACCTTAGCTTCTGAGTTGCATTTAGATGTAGACGAGCTGGTATCTACCAATGGTGCGCAGATTTTCTCTGGCAACGAAGTTCCCGGAGGAGCGTTCCCACTGGCGATGGCGTACGCTGGCCATCAATTTGGTCAATGGGTGCCACAACTCGGCGACGGTCGAGCGGTGCTGCTCGGAGAGGTCAAAGACATCCACGGGCAATTGCAAGATATCCAACTGAAAGGCGCTGGTCGTACTCCTTTTTCTCGCGGTGGTGACGGTCGTGCCTGGATTGGCCCAGTGATAAGGGAGTATGTTGTCAGCGAAGCAATGCACAACTTGGGTGTCCCAACCACGCGAGCACTGGCCGCGGTGTCTACGGGTGAAGCAGTTTTAAGAGAATCTGGACCGCTGCCTGGCGCGGTGTTAACCCGAGTGGCTAGCTCACATCTGCGTGTTGGCACCTTTGAGTATTTTGCCCATCGGAACGATCAAAGCAGTTTATCGGCTCTCGTAGATTTTGCACTGTCCAGACACAGCGAGGACACATCCGGCGACACAGATACATCAAACCCCCCAGCGCTGCGACTACTCTCTCAAACCGTTAAACGGCAGGCGGCACTAATTGCACACTGGCAATCGATCGGATTCATACATGGGGTTATGAACACCGACAATTCTTCCATAGCAGGCATTACGATAGATTATGGCCCATGCGCCTTTATGGACAACTACTCAGCAGAGAAAGTCTTTAGCTCCATAGACATACAGGGTCGATACGCCTACCAAAATCAACCGCGCATCGGACATTGGAATATGGCGAGCCTAGCGCAAGCACTCTTACCCTTGATCGATGAGAATCAGGAGCGGGCCGTCGAGTTGGCGCAGGCGGCGGTCAACGAATTTCCCGATCTCTACATCGACGCTTATTTGAAGCGTATGCGGCCAAAGCTTGGTTTGAACTCGATAGCCCCTTCATCGATATCGTCTGAGAATGATTTAAAACTGATTCATTCTCTGCTACAAATGATGGACACCAGCGCCTGTGATTTTACCAACAGCTTTCGACAACTCTCGATGACGCTCACCAACCAAGCGGCACGACAAGATTGGATTGCTTTGTTTGACGACCCGCAAGCCATCTCCGATTGGATGTCTCAATGGGGCTCCCGGGTGTCGGAAGAAGATCTAGCAAACCAAGATACAAGCTGCCTACAAGAAAGAATGAACAATGCCAATCCGGCGATTATCGCCAGAAACCATCGCATCGAAGAAGCCATCGTTGCAGCCACTGAACAGGACGACTTCGCACCTTTTCATGCGCTGAACTCAGCGCTCCAAACGCCGTTTATGGCAAATCCCAAGTACGCCCATTTGGCTCAGGCCCCGACAGCGGAAAATGCGGTGACTCAAACATTCTGTGGCACCTAGCCAACCACAGGGCGCACGGCGGCGAACAGGTTCAGTGAAGTTGAACTATCAACTGAACTTATCGAAACTCATAATCCGCCAGTATTTAAACTTACCCAGCGTGCAAATCGTGTTATCAACACAGGAATTTTTTTCATGAGAACGGTTATCAACACAGCCCGTGGAACCGCGGCAGATACCCTAAAGCTGATAGACCGAGACCCTCAGTCACCTGCTGAGAACGAAATTCGCGTGCGGGTCTCTGCTAGCGGTGTGAACCCTTCTGATGTCAAAGTGCGCAGTGGGGCGCAAGGGCCAATGGTCGCCGATGAAGTAATTCCACACAATGATGGCGCTGGGATTGTCGAAGCCATCGGGGATGCGGTTACCCGTTTTTCCATCGGTGATCGGGTTTGGCTGTTCAATGTCAATCGCAGCACCGATGGCGTGGCGCAGGGCGTTAACGGTACTGCCTCTGATTGGGTGAACGTGCCGGAGAATCTCGCTGCCGAGCTACCTGGCGAGCTGGGCTTTTTGGAAGGAGCCTGTCTGGGTGTGCCGGCAATGACAGCTCACCGCGCGGTGTTTAGCGGTGGTGATGTTGATGGAAAATTGCTGTTTGTATCAGGTGGTGCCGGATCGGTGGGCTTGCTTGCCGTGCAAATGGCCTCAGCCGCCGGTGCTCGTGTTGTGACAAGCGTAAGCAATGATGAGAAAGCGCAACATGCCCGAGCAGCAGGAGCCGAACATGTCATTAATTACCGGGAAGAGGATTTAACCGAGGTGTTGCTAGACACTTACGGAAGCCATTCAGTGGATCGATTTGTTGATGTCGATTTTGCGGCTCACGCTGAAATGAGTACAACCGTACTAAAGCGAAATGGTGAAATTGCCGCCTATGCGTCGACCAGCGATCTAACCCCGTCCCTTCCCTACTACCCAATGATGTTTAACAACAGCAATATTCAATTGGTTTTTGTATACGGAATGCCGAGCGCCGCAAAGGAACAAGCGATAAAGGACATCAACCGATTCGCCGAGCAGGGTAAGCTCCGCCCACTGGTAGGTCAGCGATTTAGCCTTGAAAACATAGCCGAAGCACATGACACAGTTGAGGCTGGGGGCTTTCTTGGTAATGTAGTGATTGACCTCTAATACTGGCCCCCATCTCATCCGTAGCCGGTTGGGCCAGTATTGAATGGCTTAATTGGAGCGCGTCACCAACCAAACTCCAAACGCCGCTATCACCATACCAAGCCATGCGGCGGGCATCATAGCTTCGCCCAGCACTTGCCATGCAATTAGTGCACTCATGGGTGGTACCAAGAAAAATAAAGATGACACACGCGTGGCTTCCCCTTGGCGAATTAGAAATAGCAACAAGCTAATTGCGAGAATTGAATTACCCACCACTAAATACAACAACGCAAAAATAAATGGTGCAGTTACATTGATGTTCATCTCTTCAAAGAAAAACGCCAACGGCAATGTACAACTGAATCCAACGATGTAATGGATGGTATTTGACGTAAGTGGATGAAGTTCTGTGCCGAAGCGTTTTTCCCACACCGTCGCTGTGGTGATGCCAAGCAAACCCAACACCGAAAACACAATGACATTAACGCCAACTATTTGCACGCCACTGTTGCCAACGATTACCAAAGCAGTACCCAACAAGCCCAATAACAACCCAACCCAACGCAGCTTCGAGACTCGTTCGCTAGCGACCCAAGGAATCACCAGCGCAACCAGCAGTGGCTGCAAGCTGGTAACCAATGCCACAGTGCTCGCCGATCCACCCAGGCGAAAAGCCGTCCAGCAAGTCCCAAAATACACCACTTGAATTAAAAAACCGACGATACAGACATGCCACCATGCGCTGGCACTATTCGGTAGTTTTGGCTTTTTATAAAGTACAAACGGTAGAAGCAAAACTAAAACGCAAAAATAGCGTAAAGACAGAAGTGTTATTGGATCGGCATCATTTATGCCCAGTTTGGCAACCGTAAATCCACCGGACCACAGTAGTAGAAAAACCACAGGGGCGAAGCGCACCGCGAGCGCGGAATTCACCCGATATTATCCGCCGAAACTGTGAGTTAAAACTTGTCCTAGTTGATCCGGCCTTGATAGATAACCCGGCCTGTGGGCCCTGATACGGTGGATCCACCTGCAGGTTCAATACTGATTGAAATAGCCTCCAGGTTTTGTACAGAAGCACTGACATCAGAGATAGTCCACGCATGGGGTTGATCGTCAACCAGCGTCAAAGCCGCGGTGCCACCTCCATGCACTCCCCATACTTGATAAGTTTTACCCTCAGGTAGCCGGTTAGGTTCCGATGACGAAACTCGAATCTTGTTGGTTTCAGAGGCCAGATCTACGATGAACGCTTCATCGCCATCGGCTCCGCTGAGCACCGCCACACGATCAAATTCCGCTGAGCTTGCTTTAGGAGTTTTATCCAAAAGAGAGGCGCCCCACAACACAGCTAGGGTAACAGCAGCTAGGGTTGCCACAGTGGCCCACTGTCGGGCTCGAAACAACGATTTTGTAAATCCACTCATCAGTTCACCAGATTGCATGGTTGCCACCATCGCTGTATGTTCATTGGTTACCGCGCCGTTATTCATCATGGTTTGAGCTCCTGCGCCATGAGACGCCTTGCCAGTTAAATTCAATTCTGTAGCTAAATCTTCCCATACCTCGGCTGGAGGATTTATAGGTTGTACACCGTTGGCGACAGGTTGAAGATGATTCAACCAAGCCGATACATACATCTGTGCATCAAAGTCGTGCTCCAAGATTTTATGAAAGACTTGATGCTCATCATCTGGCAAGGTGCCCAGCACGTACTCACCCGCCTGAGCAAACCACCAACTCTGATCCGCATGGCTCTGTTTGTTTTGTTCAGCCATCCACCTGACCCTGCATTCCCATCAACCACCCCCTAAGCTGACTCTTAACCTGATTCGTAGACAGGTTGAAATCCTGCGCAAGCTCTGTTGCAGAAGCCCCTTGCAAATAAGCACCCTTGACCATCTGCTGAACGTTCTCACCCATTCCATTAGTCATCAACACATCATCCAGTTGCTGGTTATCCACTAGCATATCCAGATTCAACTCTGCACTTGCCGCAGTCTCTGACAAGTCGGCCGATGACCAATGCTGGCCACTGGATTCTCGAAACTGGCGTAACATAATTACAGCATGACCACGGGCAATGTGACTGAGCCAAGACATCGGACTGCCCAGATCTGGACGATATCCGGCAGAGTCTTCCCAGACATCGGCAAACGTTCTTTTCAACGCCTCAGAGGCCGCATCGGCATTGTTCAACATCGACATGAGCAACCCATACAGCTGAGGGCTCACAACTCGATACAGAGATTCTAGCGCAGCGGCATCCGATTGGCCGCTGAGCGTGAGCAGGCGTGCCAGAGCCGAGGAACTGGTGGGTTGATCTGTCATGGTATCCCGGTGTATTGGTAAAAACCCTTCTACGGCCTCGCGTCATGCACGATCGCCTGTATGAATAACGATGCTACATCAAGGTGTTAATTTGCACCACACCTGCGAGTATCTGTGCGGCCTGTTGAGAAACTCTCCAGGCAGGATAATTAATTTACGTGGTATTTTTTTGACCAACACTGCAGTTTTTGCTGAGAAAACGAACAATGGCAATCGACCATTAGATTACCGATAGCCATACGTTACTAATGTTCGCTCAACCTGTGTTTAGCTATGTGGTTGGCGTGGTTTTCGGAACCTGCAAGGAAGGCAGGAACAGAACCACCAATAGTATCAAAAAGGCGACGGATGCCAGGAACTGAAAGAGAACGCTGAAGCCCCAACGAGAGTGAATCCACGCAATCAGCGGTACCGCTGACGCCATGACTGAAAAAGTCACCAAATACCGAAGCGCAAACGCGCGGCTGCGCCACTCACTGCTGGCCAGTCGCCCCACTAGGACATCGTTTATCGGTATCTGACCAAACACCGCCAGCATAAACCCGATCGAAGCCACTAATGCGGCCCAGCCGGAAAGCGGGATCATAAGACAAAAAAAAACGACCTGCAATACGGCAACAGCACCAAATACCAGCTTTAATGGATACTTGTCGACTAAAACGCCAACCAATAGCTGCGCAAATGAAGCGACACTAAATACAACAAACGCATACAATCCGATATCCGTTGCATTCGATGCCAGAAATTCGAGGC
>JAHQVR010000307.1 GCA_019634245.1 Gammaproteobacteria bacterium | reverse complement strand
CTAGGCCCAGCGCTGAGTAAAGCTGGTAGTCATCTTGTTTTTGAGCACGGCGGAAAAAATCTTGGATTCACTAATAACTTCAAAGCCTTTGTAAACAAAGGCGAAGGCATGATAGTGATGAGCAATGGTGACAATGCCGGCGAAGTCATTCGAGAGATCATGATAGCAATCTCTGAGCACTATGGAATGGGTACTGACCAACGAACGCGTATAGATGCAGTGACGTTGTCTCTAGATGAGTTCAGGGCATTTACTGGTCAGTTCAAATTGATCACTGACGTCGGTTACGACGGTGATTTCATTATTAAGCTCAGCATCATTGATGAAGAGCTGAAAATGAAAAGCCCACAAGATGATCAACTGGCCCGTCTAGTGCCAACTGACAAAGACATATTTATTAGTACCGGCTCGGGTAATCAGTTTGTATTCAACAAAGACGACAACGGTGAATATAACGATCTGAAGGTATCGGATCAATATCAGTTTGTTAGAATCGAGTAGCGTTTTAGACTAAGCTTGCTATGAAGCTAGTACCGCTAAAACGTTGTGGATGAGAAGTTGCATAACAACCATTACGCGATGAAAGCAGAGAGTCAGGTGTAGTCACTACGCTAACTGTCAATTTGCATGCTATCTCTGATCTCTTACAGCCCAGGCACGACCTGATAATATTGTCTGTGTAATTATACCGGCAGGCTTGCACATACTTTTTCGTACGGGTAGGGCTGATCAATTTGACCAGTGGATGTATAGATGGTGATGAGATTGTCAAACGCCTTGTGTGTTATCTCAGCATGCGGCGTCCAACATCCTAGAGCTTGATAACTTGCAATGCAGCTAGTGAGAGCAGATTGATTTGTGTCTTTGAAATACGGTTGAATCATTTCTGTAATCGCTTCAGCCGATTGCGAATTAATAAAAGCCCTCGCTTTTGTATATGCGCGAGTAAAAGCCTTGGCCTCATCAGTGACTAACCATTCACGTTTGGCCGCAAGACTAGAAAACGCATTTGGCCCGATGAGTGGCCCGCATTGCGCAACGATATGACCTGCACCATCAACTTCTAGCTGTTGCGGGTATGGCCCCTGTTGCTGCACGTACTGCCCTTTGCCAGAGCGAAAGGCTTCGTCCATGGCATCTGCACCACCGGGTGTTACGATGTTTATTTTGTCATAGTCGATACCTGCTGCCTGGCAAGCACGGCGAAACATAACATTAGGTTGCCCAGCTTTGAAGACGATAACATCGCTACCCTCCAGTTTTTTCCAATCGAACTCTTCGTCCGGCTGATGTCCAGATATAAAAAACCCGTCCATTTCGTTTACCTGTGCAAAATGTACAGCTTGTGGTTCCTCGCCTTTTTTAAGTGAAGTGAATCCTTGGCTAGGTGCAGATTGAATAACATCCGCTTTACCTTCCAGCAGAGCCTTGATAGCGGATTCTCCAGGCGGTGCGACAGACCAGTCAAACGTAATCCCTTCATCGCTGAGAAAATTGCCCGCCATTGTTACTATAAGAGGCGAGTAGAAGGCTGAAAACAGCGTGAATTGAATATTAATGGTGGACATGATTGAAGGCGAGATCACTGTTTGAGTGGGTAGTATAAATCTAACATACCTGGTTGTTGAGAGACAGCCGTGTGCTGCTGAACCCTCTTATCCTGAATTAGAGTGGTAAACATAGACGCAAAAATGCCGGTCAAGCTGGTTGTTCTGATAACTACCTAAGAATTCTCTACAAACTGATTTGATGGTAAAAAATGAAAAATCGTGGATTTAAAGTTAGGGCGCTGGGTGAAATCGCTATTCGTTGTGAGGATCTTCCTGCTATGGCCAGATTCTATCAAGAGATTATTGGCTTGGAGCATCTTAGTGGTGACAGTAAAGACGGCATAATATTTTTTAAAATTGCCGAGGGCTTTGGGGGGCATACGTCAGTACTTGCACTGTTTCGGTCGGATGCTGGGAGACCGGAAATCCATGAGCGTAGTAGTGAGGCACCTGTAACAGGAGCACAATCATCTTTGCATCATTTAGCGTTGAGCTTGCCATATTCCGAGCAAGAAGCCGTTATACGTTGGTATGAGCTAAATGAAATAGACCATAAAGTACAGGTCTTCTCATGGATAGGATGGAGGGGGATCTTTGCGCGAGATCCTGAGGGTAACACGGTCGAACTTGTTGCCTATGATGAATCTCTACTGGAAAATTAAAATTCCTAGGTGTTGATGTTCATATCGCTAACCAACCAACGATTAGAGAAGCAATAGCGCCAGCAGTAAGTACTACGCGCAATGATAAAAACCAAGCTGGCGTAACGCCTTGATGTGTCGAGCGATAGTCGACGAAAAACTGCATTGCAAAGCCGAACGCTAGCATTACCAAGCCAAGTGCAGCGCCAATAAGCAAGGCAAACCAGCCGAGTAAACTGGGTACCATTGCCCAAGCTACAACAGGCCAACTGTTGATCATTGCGTCATGCTGCATTGCGACTCCCCAACGAATCCCGCCCAGAAAACTTAAAATCACTGCGCCGTAAGTCAGTAAAACAACTGGGCCTGTGGGCAAAGTTGAGAATGTTGAGTCAGTAGGCGTTATCCAGCAAAGAAACGCACCGGCAAAAAATGGGATTAAACCTGCTAAGCCAAAAACGCGTGCCGGTGTGGGAATGCTAGAAAGATTAAGCATGGGTATACTCGATTATCAGTTGTCAATTTTCAAAAAATGTTGAAGTGAGCGGTGATTGGCTTATTGTTAGGTCAGATCGTATATCAGGCGTTAGTATATTGCTTCTAGTAGTCTAATTCAAAACTGATGAGCTTCTACAAATAGACAAACTCTAACGTGCAGATTTATTATGTGTATGCAAAAGTGCCAACGGTGTATATTTAACAGCGCTACGCGATGTAGTCTAGCGTGTAGTTAATTTGCCAAGCTATAAGGAGAAGACAATGTTGGCTACCCGTCTATTTGATGTAGGGGATATTCGCACTGTCGATGTGCCTCATCCGCAAACGCAGCCAGGTGACCTCATTATTAAAGTGGAGGCCGCCGGTATTTGTGGTACTGACCGCCATCTTTATAAGGGCGAGTTTCCATCTACAGCGGGCACCACATTAGGTCACGAATTTTGCGGCATCGTTGTAGACGCCGGATCGTCCGATATTGCTATCGGTACTCGCGTTACATGCGATCCCAACACTTGGTGTGGTGCATGTCATCAATGCCAAAACGGTCGGGTTAATCTCTGCGCCAACAATATCGCAACTGGCATTGGCCGGGACGGAGGCTTCGCTGAGTACTGTGCGTTCCCCGCTCATAAGGCGCACGTTTTGCCAGCTGATCTTAATCCGCTATATGGGGCATTCTGTGAGCCCCTGGCATGCACGATACACGGTATGGATATCGGTGCTGCGCAAGCAGGTGAGCGTGTGATGGTAATAGGTGGTGGGGTGATCGGTTTATTAGCCGTTCAACTTGCCAAGTTAGCAGGAGCGCAAGTGTTACTGCTTACGCGCAGTGCAAGTAACCAGCAACTTGGGCGTTCCTTAGGCGCGGATTTGATTGCAGGGACAGAGAGCGAAGCAAAAGAGCACTGGGCAGACGGGGCTGATCTTGTAATGGAATGTGCCGGTGTGGATGCAACGGTGGCCATGTCGCCACGCCTGGCAAGATCGGGCGGGCGTGTTGTTGTGCTTGGCGTTTTACCTGATGGTGCCAAAGTATCTATAGAGCCTTTCGATTTGTTGTTTCGTGAAATTCAATTGCACTTCAGCTTTTTAAATCCGTTTACTCATGAACGGGCATCTCGCATGATTGCTGAATGTGTTATCGATATTGCGCCATTGATAACGCGGGAGATTTCTTTAGCGGATGCACCCGATGTGATAGCTAATGCTGCGCCAAAGGGTGAAGTGCGTGCTATCGTGGTGCCTGCTTCCTAAAACGCGTTACAAAAAGGCATTGAGTATGACGGGTTACCCAGATTGCCTTTTTTGTAAAATAGCGAATAATTACACGCTGTCTCAAACTGCTAACGCCGCTAGCTTACGCAGCAGCGTATTCCATAGAGAAAAAACGAATATAAAGCCTGCATAATTATCCACGCAACAACGTACCTGGCACTTGATTTGGGAAGTAATCTTCGCAGTTACCCTCACGGTGTACATCTCCAGTGGAGCAGTGTAAGCCACCACCGAATGGATAGGCATCACGAAATGGTACTGGTATGACATTCATACCGAGCTTATCCATTTGATCCTGTTGGTACACTTCACTGGCTTCAACCACAACGGTTTTATGATCCAGTATTAAGCAGTTCATGGATAACCAGGTGCTTGAATAGCACAGTGGGGGAGGTTGATTATGTGACGGAGGTGCTGCGTCAACGATCTCCCAATCGTTGGCTTCAAATATCTTTCGTTGATCATCGGGTAATCGACGATTCGGATTGTTGATAATCAAACCTGGGCGTAGCGGCACAAATGTCGCGTCGATATGAATCGGATAAGGATCTCCCGGGAAGTTAACAGCGTGTACACGGTGATCAGGAAAGTGACGTTGCAACCACTCCATGCCTCGGCGGTTTGTGGTTAAACCGTGTTGTACAAAAAGATCTTTACCCAACCGGCATACATCAGCGGCATCAAACAAGGGTTCGTGCTCTGTGGTGACGAAATCAAGTGCTGCGGTTCGCTTTAGGCGCTCATCAATCGTGATCTCGTCGAAATAGCCTGATTGATAAGATCGATCGTCAAGACGTGGGCGTGGTGCTTGTTCCCATCGAAAGTTTGGGTCTTCGTCAAAGTAACGCTGCATTAGATCGTGATAGGCCAAGTACTCGAAATAACGACAGCGAAACGACATCGGAGCGGACAAGATCTCATTGCCTATCGTTAGCAATACATCTCGCGGAGGCATACAGCCAAATTGGCTCGCAGTGGAGAAATCCGGTGTGATTACAGCTTGGTTCCACTGAATAGGGGTTGGGCGATCAACCGTTATACCGCGCTCTTCCAAGGTTTTTGCCAGATGATCGAGTTGTATATTGGCTTTTTCAACGGTTTCGAGTGGACGCGGGCCCCACATGCCTCGCATATCGCTATCTTCTGGTACTTTTGCCTCTGTGGCAGGTTCGCTCGGTGGGATGCAGGTATGATCGGCCCGGCCGACGATAACGTGCGTTAGCGGGTCAAATTCGTTCCAGGAATTAACGACAGTTTTACTCATGTCATGGGCTCGGTTTAGTTATGTATGAGGCAATTTAATCACTGCGTAAGTCGCGAGTCTATCGCGTATACGACACCTAGAGCGCTTGACACTTCTTGTTAAGCCAGGAAGTTGCCCAGGGATCTGTTTGAGTCTTATGGCTAACTATATCGTGTCGGGATTGATTGATGTAATAAAGCTGGCGTCACACGAAATTATCAAT
>JAHQVR010000306.1 GCA_019634245.1 Gammaproteobacteria bacterium | reverse complement strand
TGGCTAGTCAATGGGTCTTTCACTGACAATAGTCTTAATTTTTTTTTGAGATAGAAGCTAGCTAAAATTCCGCTAATCGATAAACCTCCTACATTTTTGCGGCCAGCCCGTTCAGACTCAACCACCACTACTAGCGAATCTGGCGTACTAAAGCTAATCAACAAAAAACTGTGGAGAGATTCTGAAAAATTCTCTACCTGTTGACGCTAACCTTTCCACTTGATAATAAGGTTTGATAGGACCAATCGCAAATGAGTCGTTGCCGGGTTCAGACTGAACCTTATCTGGCGGGTTAAAAACTGGGAACAATGCAACGTTTGTTCTGCGACTCTGACCTTACTTCAGCTCGCACAACCAACGGCTCTGTGATATAGCCGCGCAATCGTGGACAATTGCAAACAGGAGTCATTTGCGGTGCCGCTAAATAAACCAAGCCATCGACAAGAGTGGCGGATATCACACTACCAAAGTCTTGCTTTAGAGCCTAACTGAGCAGATTAAAGCACCAAAAAAAGGCGGTGGTGTGCTCACTATTTCGGGGCATTGACCGGTCACTTGCGGCCGGTTTTCCTTTGTTGATTCCTTTGACCTGCGTCAAGCGACAAAAAAAGAACCAAACTGAAAGACAATCTTATAACTGAAGGCGCAGTATAAAGATCAACCTAAAGAAATGGATCAACAACTTCCGCTACAAAAAGCTTTACACAGCCTTTTTCTAGGTTGGGTCGTAGTTACCTTTAACCCGCTCTTTGGTTGGATCAAAATGCGCTAGCGTGGTTATCGTAGCTTTAAGCCGCTTCTGCTGCCCGTCCAACTGCCCTACTTCCACTTCAGCACCGACGTCTGTATGGGTAACCGACATCCTTGCCATAGCAATCACTTTACCCAAAATTGGAGATCGAATAGCTGAGGTAATTTCTCCTACTTGCGCTTTTCCAACGCGAATGCAATCTCCAGTGCTAGGAACAATCCCGCCTTCTATATCTAGACCGACCAACTTTTTCTGCGGATGCGACTGTCGCTCCTCAATCGCTTCCCGTCCAATAAAATCATCTTCCATACTCTTCAAAGGCACAGTAAAACCAATACCTGCCTCGAAAGGATCGGTCTGATCACTAAATTCGTAGTTGGCAAAAATCAAAGCAGACTCCACACGGAGCATATCGAGCGCCTCCAAACCCAGCGGTAGCATTCCCATTGGCTCTCCGGCGCCCCATATCGTCTCGAAAATGGTGGCTGCGTCCTTAGGGTGACAAAACACCTCATAGCCTAATTCACCTGAATACCCGGTACGGCTAACCACCACCGCAGGTCCGTGAAAATCTCCCAACCGTCCTACCGTAAAACGAAACCAACCCAATTCATCCACCGTGGGTTGTGCAGGAGGTGTCCAAATGACTTTCGATAATATCTCCCGTGACAATCGACCCTGTACCGCCACATTGTGTAAATGGTCGGTAGAACTCCTGACCCAGGCGTTAAGGCCGCGCTCCTGTGCCTGCTGTCTTAACCACAAGCCACTGTCATCATTTCCGCCAACCCAACGAAAATTGCAATCTCCCAATCGGTACACTGTACCGTCGTCAATCATGCCGCCGTGTTCATAACACATAGCGGTATAAACGACTTGCCCGACAGACAACTTTTGCATGTTACGAGTTACACACAGCTGCAACAGTTTTTCAGCATCTGGACCCGTGACTTCGTATTTTCGAAGTGGCGAAAGATCCATAATGGCCGCCTTTTCTCGGCAAGCCCAGTATTCAGCAATCGCACCGTGGTTGGTAAATGTATTGGGTAACCAATAGCCGTTATACTCGACAAAGTCTCGTGTATGTTTGCCAAAGCTATCGTGAAAACCCGTTTGTTTTGTCTCCTCCAAATCTGCCTCCGCCGTTTTTCTGAATCCAATGGATCGTTTGAAGTCTTCCTTCTCTTTATATACTCGCACCTGAATGTCTGTAGGGTTCCAGCCATTGGCTGGATCGACATCACAGGGACAGGCAGTAGATACGCACACCAAATCGGTCAGAGCGCGTAACATGACATAGTCCCCAGGACGAGACCAGGGTTCATCCATGCCAATGGCATTCGTATCATCGAGTAGGGTATTAAAAAAGAAATTGATCGCGGGCCAGCCTCCTCGAGGCTTCACATTAAATTTAGACAACTCCTCGTTCATGTTGTCCGAACAGTTGATATGTCCTGGGTAGCCAAGATCTTCGTAGTATCGAGCTGTGCAAGCTAATCCAAACGTATCATGCCGACCACAGGTATCCTGAACGATTTCCACCAGCGGCTCATGATCGACACTAAAGTACTTGGAAAACAAACCAGGCGCAGGATAGAGTGAGCCCATTAATGAACGTGTGGTGGTCGGATCAACCTCCCGCTCCAAACCACGATCCAACGCCCGCGCTGAAAACGCTTGAAAATCAGAACACTCCCGTCCTTGAACATCGACAATTTGTATGAACTGACCCGCCTTTACTTCATAAGGGACAGCGCGACCCGGTTGAATGTTTAAATCGGCCAAAGGATCTGCCAATGGATCAGGTGGAGCGGATCCGCCCTTACCTTCAGTTGGTGCAGCGCGGCGAATGTAAAGAATCAATTCGGTTGGTGCGTTCTGCTCTCCTGGTTCCATCGGTGATCCCGGTGCACAGAGTATAAGCAAACCGTCGGTATTGGCCGTAAACGTTTCCATAGCTCCCGCTATCGAGCCGTCTTTAAACACCTGTACCGAATCTGCTTTTGACAGATCAAAGTCTGAGGCCTTCAAAGCTCTCAATACCCGGGCAGCAGAATCATCACCGGTTTCCAATGTTCGTTGGGTATGGGTTGCTGGTCCGTGACTGACGGCACCAATCATCGAAGCATCGGAAGACCCATCAGGTGCAAAAAAGACAAGCTCTCCCAGTTGCAGCCCTTCTTGGTCCAGAATCGATAGTTCATCGCCTTTATCAATCTTAACCACACGTGTACCACCACCTGGAACCGGATGTCGCTCGACACCGTGAGGCAACAATGGTAATCCAGGGGTTAAAACGCCGCGGCGTTCGTAGGGAGTTTCAAAAATCGGCTGTACGTTCATTGCTTTATCCTATGAACGAAAAAGACCCGCTTTGCGGTTTAGACAAATGGGGGTTCAGAGCTGCTGCGATCCCAATCTGGTTCAAAGCCTAACACGATGGTCTGAGGATCCAAAGACGGATTAAACAACAAGTTATGCCACCAAGTGGCCTGATACAGAGGATCGGTGTCTGGCATGAGCTTTATAGCGCATACCAAATCGAAGCGTTGGCTGTAAGCCTCGAAGCTGAGAGTGCACTCGCCAGCTTCGACCAATTTAGTAGCCCCTGGTGAATCCGGTGGAAACGTTGCGGTTAACGTATCTGAAAATTCTCTTGACTGCTGATAATAGGTTTCAGAAAAAAACTGGAGGGCTTTTTCTCGGCGCTGAGCTGGATCGTTGGTCCGCTTGCTGATGTGTTTAATTTCAGGGGTCTTCGAGTAGGCACCCCACTTTGACATCACGGTGATGATGTGACCCATCGGTTCCGTTTCACCGGCCAGCGTTAATGCTGGTGTGATGGCATCGTCTGGTCGCCCTTCATTGTCACGCATGGCCATTTGTCGAACCCGACACTGCCAACGCAGAAAACTTTCCAACAATTTTTGGTTCTGCGGTTGCTTGCGAAATACTTGCACCACCGAACTCATGCTACCGCCCGGCTCTCGGTGATCAATGTGTAGGGTTTATCGTGTGACAAGCTGGGAATTTTGGTGCGCGCGTTGGCCACTTCATCTAGATCTATGATGCTGTGTATGACGCCAGGCAGTGATCCACCATCGGCAATAATTTCTCCCCAGGGATTCACAATCAGGGAATGCCCGTAGCTCTGACCGCCACCATCGATACGACCCACTGCACAGGCAGACACCACGAAGGCACCATTTTCAATAGCGCGTGCACGATTCAATACGTGCCAGTGTGCCTCTCCGGTCGCTTTGGTAAAGGCAGAAGGCGCTAGCAAGATCTCCGCACCGGCTTGCGATAAGTCTCGATACAGCTGCGGAAACCGTAAGTCGTAACAGATGGTTAGCCCTAAACGCCCAAACGGTGTATTCACCACCACTGCTTTCGAGCCAGGATCCACCGTGTCGCTTTCTCGAAACTGCTTGTCCTCAGACAGCGCGATGTCAAACATGTGGATTTTGTCGTACCGAGCAACAATGTGGCCCGTATCGTCGACTACAAACCCGCGATTAATCCGTTTACCTTCAGGCCCTTCTATCGCCACCGAACCTATAACAATCCAACAGCGTTTCTTAGCCGCCCATTCCAAAAGCCCCTGAACCACAAGATGCTCACTTTCAGGGGCCACCGGGGGAGTAAACGCTCTACCTTGAGAAGAGAGTCCACCACAGTACTCTGGAAATACCACGAGTTCTGCACCCGCGCCGTGGGCACTATCGGCCAGTGACACTGCTTGGGCAAGCGCCTGAGCCCAGTCGGCCTTAGGCTCCGTTTGCGCACAGGCGATGTGGCAAGGCCGCGCCACGCTATCTTCCGAATTTCATGTAGGCCTTTCTCAGCGACACCAGTGGATGCCGATCAGACATTTGAAATTTAACTAAAAGCTCTCGAGCGATCATATCCCGATCCTGTTGATTATCGGGCAGCTCCATCGACTCAGGCAATCGAACCCAACCATTTATGTTGCGATCAAACACAGCTGCGTTGCCTTCTTCATAACCCATGTGCACATCTTCGAGCCAGTTGAGATCATCCCAACCCATCACCTCCATATATTGCTTTAGAAAGGGCGTGAGCCGGTCGTAATCCGGAACCAGGTTAACGTCATACCGATAACCAATGTGCTGGCCAATTTCTTTTTCACGCTCCGACTCAAGACCGGTTTTGTCTTTTAGAAACTGATCGACGTCTTTTATTTCTGACCCACGATACTGAGTACCTGCCATCGTCGTCTCCTAAGCTACAGGTGATGATAATCTTCGACACCGACCGTATGGTCAGTACCCGCTAACGGCACGCCCGCCATGGCAGACGCTTCCATAGTAAGCGCTGCAAGATCCTCTGGCTCTAAAGAGTGGAGGCTGGTCTTCCCACAGGCTCTTGCAAATAACTGAGCTTCGATGGTTAGTGTGTGCAAGAAGTTGTACACCCTCTCAGCCACTTCGTCAGGGTCCAACCGTGCTCGTAGCTTAGGATCTTGTGTTGCAACACCTACTGGGCATCTACCGGTATGACAGTGATAGCAGTAGCCCGGATCAACGCCCATTTCACTGGGATAATCGGCTTCTGGAATATCCTTATTACAATTCAACGCCATCATGACCGAGTGGCCTAACGCAATGGCATCCGCTCCCAACGCAATGGCTTTGGCAACATCAGCGCCATTACGAATACCACCGGCATAGATCAGAGTCACCTCACCACGTTTGCCCAAATCATCAATCGCCTTACGTGCTTGACGGATTGCTGCCATACCGGGTACGCCAGTGTCTTCAGTGGCCAGGTGTGGTCCTGCTCCGGTGCCACCTTCCATACCATCGATGTAAATCGAATCTGGATCGCACTTCACTGCCATACGCACATCGTCGTACACACGGGCTGCACCCAATTTCAACTGAATGGGTATTTGCCAATCCGTAGCCTCTCGTATTTCCTGAATCTTTAGAGCCAAGTCATCCGGGCCCAACCAGTCAGGATGTCGTGCAGGCGATCGTTGATCAATCCCCGCTGGAAGCGAACGCATCTCAGCGACTTGGTCAGTCACCTTTTGGCCCATCAGATGACCACCAAGACCCACTTTACACCCTTGGCCGATAAAGAATTCACAACCATCGGCCAACACCAGATGATTAGGGTTAAAGCCATAGCGAGACTGGATACACTGATAGAACCATTTTGACGAATATCGGCGCTCATCGGGAATCATGCCTCCTTCGCCAGAACAGGTTGCAGTGCCAGCCATGGTGGCACCTCGCGCTAGTGCTGTCTTCGCTTCATAAGATAACGCACCAAAGCTCATGCCCGTGACATACACCGGAATATCTAATTCCAAAGGACGTTTTGCGCGAGGCCCGATAGTGACATTGGTATCGCACTTCTCACGATAGCCTTCTATGACAAACCGAGTGAGAGTGCCAGGAAGGAAGGTTAGGTCGTCCCAGTGAGGAATTTTCTTAAAAAAATAAAACCCAAGCATGCGGTATCGTCCAAGCTCAGACTTGATATTGATATCATC
>JAHQVR010000305.1 GCA_019634245.1 Gammaproteobacteria bacterium | reverse complement strand
GATGGTGCGCCTGAGTGCATTTAACTGGTCGTACATGGCTACTACCGGTCTGACACTTAATTCCGCTTTGTGTAAAGATTTAAGTAACGTTGCCAAAGACTGTGACATTGAAGATCCATTTGTTTCGGTTAACATATCCTAATTCTCGATTCTCGTTTCAAAACGTTTCACACAATTTATAAATCCCGTTTTATTAAAAAACTTAAGTAAGGAGAACCTAAATGAGCACGAACCCCAGCGACGCATCCCTGTCTGGGTATGTCATTACGCCGCCGGCTCAGGCCTCACTATCAATAGCGGATAGCAGCGATCGCTTTCCGGTTCACAGAGTGTATTGCGTGGGCCGAAACTATGCGGCGCACGCGGTAGAGATGGGCCATGATCCAGACAAAGAGCCTCCCTTTTTCTTTCAGAAAAACCCAGATAACCTTATTGCCGATGCGTCTGAGTTTCCATACCCTAAGGCCAGTGAAGATGTGCATCATGAAATTGAACTTTTGGTTGCATTGAAATCTGGGGGTGAAGACATCCCTGTGGAGCAAGCACTCGAGTGCGTCTATGGGTATGGAGTCTCATTGGATATGACTCGCCGGGATCTTCAAGGAGAAATGAAAAAGCTCGGTCGGCCGTGGGAAATTGGCAAGGCCTTTGAGATGTCCGCCCCAGCAGGTCCCATCATTCCCGCCGACCAAATAGGCCATCCGGACAGAGGAGAAATCTGGTTAAAAGTAAACGACGAGGTTCGCCAAACAGGGGATTTAAACCAGATGATTTGGAAAACCCCTGAAATGATTGCAATACTCTCAACGCTGTTCACTCTGCAACCGGGCGATGTCATTCTCACTGGTACTCCCGCCGGCGTGGGTCCAGTGCAACGAGGTGATAAGCTTCATGGCCATGTAGAAGGCATTGGTGACTTACAGGTGGCTGTAAGCTAACGGAGCGTTGAACTGTCGGATTAAGACTATTTGACAACTTCAGTTTAAAAAAAACAACACACTATGAATCTGTCGGTATCATGGATAAAATAAATGGCATAGGCTCGGCTGCGAAGCCGGGTTCTGGCCAGCATCAGCTCACCATGACTTAACGATGACTTTTGACATAACTGCCATAAATAGTTCCTCACCCAATTTCGGTGCTATCGTGACGGGCCTTAGTGTTGTCGACGCCAACCAAGAGGATATACAAGCGCTTGAGTTAGCCATAGATCGTTACGCTGTATTGATATTCCCTGACCAGAAAATAACCGATGCAGAGCAGTACGCCTTTTCAAATAATTTCGGTGCGATGGAAAAAGCAACGGGTGATATTAACCAAGGCAATGACCGTCGATTGGCGCTGCACATTAACGATATCTCCAACTTGGATAAAAGCGGTTCGGTACTCGCTCGCGACGACCGGGAGCGCTTGTTCGGTTTAGGGAATATGCTGTGGCATTCAGATAGCTCATTTAAAACCATTCCAGCCAAATATTCCTTGCTATCAGCCCGCGTTATTCCTGAATCCGGAGGCAACACAGAATTTGCCGATATGCGAGCGGCGTGGGCTGAGTTAGATAATCACTTGCAGGGTATGTGCGAAGGGCTTGTATGCGAGCATAGTCAGTTATATTCCAGAGGTTCCCTAGGCTTCGAAGATTTTACCGATGAGGAACGACTCAAATGGGCTCCTGTGCGGCAACCCTTAGTGCGCCAACACCCAGTAACTCGTGTGAAATCTTTATATTTGTCCTCACACATCGGCACGATAGAGCACTGGCCGGTTCCTGAGGCGCGAGTATTTATTAACGATCTTAACGAGCATGCCACTCAGCCAAAATTCGTCTTTGCCCATCAATGGCGGCAGTGGGATTTGGTCTTATGGGACAACCGGGTCACGATGCACAGAGCACGTCGCTACGATTATTCGCAACCAAGAGATCTTCACAGGACTACCGTGTCCACAGAAACAAAACTGCTATAGCACCCATCAAATCAGCTAATTGCCGATAAATTCTGCGAGGCGTTTGCTCGTCGGCTTAATACGACATGCAGGGTGATCCACGCTACCGACCCAGCAATAGCTGCAACGTGTATTGACGGGTTTCCGATCATAACCAGAGCCGCCAGCAGCAATCTTATTAGCACTTCCCATAGCGGCAAGCTCTTGTGGTCGTACTGCGCTAACGCGCTTGCGATTAAGTAGAGCGCTAACGTAAGTCTTGCCAACAACCAAAGCAATGCTCCCCAATAGACTTCCCCGTCATAGCCAGGCAGAAACCGAATGTCTGCACCTTCTGACTTGGGATCGATGACCGCTGCTTCAATCAATAGCAATTCAGGGTACAGTGCGAAGACAAACGGAATGATGAACATCACAATACCAGAGCGAACCGCTGAAAAACCCGTAGACATCGGTTCTGCTTTGGTAATAGAAGCCGCAGCAAAAGCAGCCAGTGCTACCGGAGGTGTGATCGCCGAGGCAACCGCAAAGTAGAAAATAAACATGTTGGCAGAAAAAACAGAAATCCCAAGCCCGGCCAGAACAGGCCCCATTAAGAGCGCAACGTTTATATACGCCGGCACCGCAGGCATTCCCATTCCTAACAAAATTGCGAGCAACATGGTGACAAACAAGGCCAAGAATTGAAAGATAACCGAGCCGCCCGTGCCTAGATTCAAGCTCTGAAGCCATTGAAGAACATCCAGCGAAATAAAGAAGGGCATACCCGTAAACTTCAAGCAAAAATCAATGATAGATACCGCCAAAAACATCAAGTACAGCGTGGAAATTAATAATCCGGCACTGGAGAGCGAGTCAAGCAATTTCTTCGGACGAGCGCGCATCTCTGGATCAAGAAAAAGCGCAAAACATAAGATAAACACAGCCCACCAACCCGCACTACCAGCATCACCTGCAGCGTTCTGAACCAATTTTAAAAACCAGGGCAGGCTTTGTACCTGACAGGCTCCAGATTCTGTAATCACTCTTTCAGCGCCTAAAAGCCCACCAAAGAACCCACAGCCAATATTCTCCTTGCTGGTAAGTAATAGGAATAAAATGGTCAGTATCGGCAGAAAAATCATGACCAAGTTATAAAAGTCTTGCCTAAACAGGTACATATCTTCGGTGAGCTCACCGATAGCTGCGATTTTTTGTTTACGTGCCTGAAACACTACGGATAAAAACAAACACACGAAATACGCTAAGGCGGGGAGCGCTGCGGCCACAATCACATCGCTGTAGGGCACGCCAGTTAGAGCTGCCAGAACAAAGGCTGCGACACCCATAACTGGTGGCATAATGGAACCACCAGAAGATGCAGCAGCTTCCATCCCACCAGCGAACACTCGCGAGAACCCGCTCTTGATCATCATAGGAATGGTTAAAACACCCGTGGACAACACATTAACGATGGGGCCACCCGAAATCGTACCGAAGGTTGCTGAGGAGACGATCGCCGCATGCGCAGGCCCGCCGCGTAATTTACGAGTCCATCGGAAGGCCACCTTAATCATGGACTTGCCGCCCGCGGAGGCACCAAACAGCGCTCCCAGAATCAAGTAAGGGAAAATTTCATTGAGTATGATGTCCATAAAGCGTCCAAGAAGACCAGACGCGTTATTGACCAATATATCGTGCACGCGCGAGCGCCCATCGGATAACAATCGAGGTTCACCCCCAATTTTAGTCACAAGGTATTTATTGATGTCCTCCGTGCCATGAAAGTACCAGACGAACACTGTAATGATCGTGTAGGCCGCGATTACAATAGCAACCAACACCAATGGCAAACCCCAAACCTTCACGTTGTACGCTAGAAATACGATGATCGCCAAACCGACAATAAGCACTAACCAACCGCCGGTGGTATTAAGACATTGGGGGTCGTCTACTGTTGTGGGTTCGGGCAAACCAAAAATTGCGGCGTTGGCTTTTTCTATTTCCATACTTTCAGCGATCATGCGGGCGCGATCCCCGGTTACTTGATCAACCAAACAAACCGATTCAATTTCTGCCAAATACGTCAGTGAAATCGTTATTGCAGTTACCACTAATGCGACATCCATAAACAGACCGAATCGGCGTCGCGGACGGCTTTTGTTTTTCCAGGCGCGCCACATGGAGTGGTGCAGCGCGACGATGATCATCATCAGTGCAAACACAAATGGGTAATAGTATTCAAAAGGGAACTTTCGAATGATGAAATTGGGGTTGCCCGATAGAGCGGTTACCCACTCATCAAGGCCTGGGATACCTGGCATGGCATTAATCATTCCCAGTATCACAAAGAATACAGACAGCCAGTAAATGGTGCGACTCACACCGCTATTGGAATTTCCTACAGAACTTTCGTCGGCGGACATTTCAGCTCTACAGATAGGGGAGAGTCAGGGTTGTGCTGCAGCACAACCCTGATCACCGAAAACCGATCAATAGATCGTTAACAGAGGGTAACTATGGCTTCGCACAGTCTGGAATTTCAATTCCAGCTTCTTCGAAAGCCGCTACCGAGCCGGGGTGATACTTAACAGGTACTGCACCACACAATCCGGACACCTCTGGGTCTGTTTTACCCATATTCGTAGTCGCCATAATAGGTGATTTTGATAGAAAGGCATCAACGTTTTTCAACATGGTAGCGGTCAGTGCTTTCGCGGTATCAAAGTCCATGCTTTTGTTGACCACCTCTGCCGCAACCGTAGTCGGACTACGCCAAATGCCATCTTCACTGACGATGGTTAAACCCTCTTGAGGAGGCAGGTCTTTCAAATCAAACGAAATACCAGCTGTACCCGGACTGTTGATGTACTTCTGCATCGGTTCAGCTTCCCAGACATCTTTTGGTACAGACCATAACGTGATGTCGCCAGCAGCTAATGAACGAGTGATTCGATTGTCCGGAAAGGTTATGGGCAGCATCATGCCATCGGCAGAACCATCAGAAATGGTCTTGGCCATTTGACCCCAATTCACTTGCAAACCTTTATAGTCTTTACCTTCATCCGCACCACTAACGATGGTCAAAATGCCTCGACTGTTGGTCAGAGCAGCACCGCGCGGAGGTCCATTAAGAATAGTTTTACCTTTTACGCTATCCCAGCCTTTAACGCTCGCGCTGTTATAGGCGTATAGGCCGAAACCACCGTAATTGTAGGTATACAAAACGCGCACATTGTCAATTAGTTCCGCTCCTGCATCTTTACCCAGCTTTGCGTACGGTCCAGCTCCGCGTGACATTAAAAAAGTAAGAATCAGTGGAGCACCAGATACATCGGTTTTACCCTCGGCGACATTCTGAAGAGAGTTCGTTAGCGTTTGACTATCAGCGACTTGAAAATCTGCAACATCCCCATTTGCAGCAAACTCAGCCAACGTAGTCATTGCCGTAAAAGGTACGGTGCCTGGTGGGCCAGTCTCTGCGGTTAATATCGCTTGTGAAAGTGCACTACTAGCAAATAAAGTTGCTGCAGCTCCAACGCTTAGTAATGATAGTTTTTTCATTAATCCTCCAATTTTCTATTTTGTGTAACACTTTGGGTTAGAGTTATTGTCCACCTATACCATACACATCAATGATAGGCACTAAACGGCCAACGGACACAATTTTGTCTATCAACCGATATTAATCCACCAACGATTTCTCGCTTCAGCATAAAACCTAGTGCGATCGCGTTGCTCACACTGAATCTACCGGATTTCTGACAGGAAGAATCTTTGGATCCTTATCCTTTGCATCGTCTTCGTTCCAATAACCGATAAGGACGCCTAGCTTCTCTTCCATGCCAGTCATTTCGATGTTGCGCTCCTCAGACCAGGTCTCGCGCTGTCGATATTGCAACGCCCAATCGGCCAGTAAATTGAACAGCTGTTGCCGAATTTCGGCATGTTGTTCACTTTGACCAAGGTCTATCAATTCATCAGGATCGTTCCCACGATCAAAGAGCACTGGCGGATAACCGGGGGCGTGCACAAGTTTCCATTCTTTGGTAGCAACCATATAAGAACGACAGTCCAAGGGCGTTCTGCCTGTTTGTGGTCTGAAGACTTGGCACGAATAGTCATACTCGCTTACCGTGTAATCTCTCCACTCGGTATCTACTCCACGAATCTTGGGAAGTAGTGATCGACCATCGATTACATTTTTTGGCACCTCGCCACCGTAGTACTCGATAAAAGTCGGTAACAAATCGATTAATTCCGCTAACGAATCATCCACCGTTGACCGACGGGCGTCGGCCTCGGTGCTCGGGTCCACCACAATCAAAGGCACCTTTACAGCTGGATCATGAAAGTAGTCCTTATCGCCCATCCAGTGATCACCCATGTAATCACCATGGTCCGACGTAAACACAATCATCGTGTCGTCTAGCAAATCACGCTCTTTCATATAGTCGAAAAGCAAGCCAAGCTGATCATCGATTTGGCTTATTAATCCCATATACACGGGAATGACAGTTTCTCGCGCCTCCTGCCGTCCAAAAGTTTTACCCGCAACACGCTCCGCGAACAGTTGCATCAGCGGATTCATATCGGTCCATTCATCCTCGGATTTGTTCACCTCCAGTACATCCTCTGCGGAATACATACTGTTATAAGGTTCCGGTGCAACGTAAGGCCAATGCGGCTTTATATACGACAAGTGTAGTAGCCACGGCGTTTTACCATCGTCTTCGGATAAAAACTCCATTGCCCGTCGAGTCATATAGGGTGTTTCTGATTCTTCGTCGGAGACTCTGGCTGGCCGGTCGACCTGATCATTAAAAAAACCAGAGCGAACCCCATTCTCGGTGTCAACCGAGTTTGCAGACCAATGCCACGGGTTGGCATCTTCGGTATGTCCACGGGATTTCAAATACTCGTTATAGGGTAGGTTGGCTCGCAGCATAGAATCTGGATGAATGCCATCGTCTCTTTCATAGGCTTCAAAACCCGCTTGTGAGTGGTGTACGCCAATAACACTATCCGCCTCAATCCCCAGTCTTTCCATTCCCTCTTTATCTGGCACGATATGCGTTTTCCCAACCAATACGGTGCGCACACCTAAGGGATTGAGATGATGTCCGATATTTTTTTCACCGATTCTTAGCGGTGCGAAATTGGAGGCGGAACCATGAGACGACACATAACGCCCCGTGTAAGTACTCATTCTGGAGGGGCCACAAATCGGTGATTGGCAATAGGTATTGGAGAACAATACGCCTCGGCGAGCCAATGCATCAATATTGGGTGTTTTGATCGAAGGGTGGCCGGTGCAACCAAGGTAATCAAACCTTAATTGATCACACATAATGAAAAGCACATTCCTGCGGGCCATATTACGAATCACTCGTCATGAATGTATGCTACACAGACAGCCAGAGCATGTTAGTTGCACCTGGCATGGCTTAGTTGAATCTGAATCCTTCATGCACCAAAACACATGGTATTTATCACTGAGGCTCCAGAACCAATAAGCAGCTAAATTAGTCGGATTAGTTTGAGCGCCAATCGCCCCATTCGTGTTCAATGACTGCCTCTAAAAGCGGTGATCCAGTGAACGAAAAACAACCCATTCTCACAGTCCTTGTAGATCACAATTTTCGCTGTTTTGGGATCCCAATGCAAGATATAATGGCGTATATACAGAATTTTTAGTCACTTTTTGGGTTTTGGGATCCCAAAATGTCAATTTTGAGTTCCGATGACTTCGGAGAGAATGCTGAAGCTCACTGGAAACAGTCTGTTCAGCGTCAAACCTTTTTCTCTCTCATCGAAAGAAACCGAATATGAAGGTAATTCTATGACCGCACATCCTGAACTGCTCGCACACCCAGACTACTTTTCAAAGGCGATTGTTAAGCTCGAGGACAATGTCTATCAGGCATTCGGTTTTGCCGCCTCCAACGTGTACATGATCGTCGGGCATGATGGTGTGATCATCATTGATACTTCGGAATCCACGGGAGCTGCTGAAAACATTCTGGCAGAATTCAGAGCTATAACAACTCTTCCTATCCGACTCATTATCTACACACATTCGCATCGCGATCATGTCTCTGGTGCCAGCGTATTCGCAGAATCTGACTCACCAGAGATTCTGGCGAGTGAGAAATATTCAGATGATTTCTTGGCCGTTGCAACCCACCATGCACGTCCCACTAAGTGTATGCAGGCACGAACCAAACGCCAGTTTGGTATCGGGCTCAAATACCCTGAAGAATTTATCGGTATAGGGGTGGGCCCAGGTGACCGACCTATGAAAGGGCTCGGGGCAGGGAGTATGCCGCCGACAAAAAAGGTGGCTGAGCCCGGTGAGTCTATTTCCATGTGCGGCATTGATCTGGAATTGGTGATGGCGCCGGGGGAAACTCCCGATCACATGGTGGTGTGGTATGCCGATAAAAAAATAATGTTTTGTGGTGATAACTATTATCGATCGTTTCCAAATCTGTACGCCATTCGAGGCACGGAGTATCGCGATTTCGATGCGTGGGCAGACACCATGGATTTACTGATGAGCTTTGAGCCTGAGGTCATTGCACCAGGGCACACTAAAGCCCTATTTGGCGCAAAGGAAATAAAAACGGTATTAAGCGACTATCGCGATGCGATTCGTTACGTGGTCAATGAAACCCGAAACGGTATGGACGCCGGGTTAACCATGGACCAACTAGCTCATAGCGTAAAACTCCCACCAGAGCTTGCGGAAAAACCTTACTTAAGAGAATTCTATGGCCGCGTAGATTGGTCAGTACGAGCCTACTTTGTTGGTACGATGGGATGGTTCGATGGCAACCCGACTTCACTAGGCACATTGGAACCCAGCGATGAAGCCAATAAATTCATCGAGCTACTTGGCGGAACAGAAGCGTTAATCGCTGCGATAGAAAAAGCACAGTCTGCAGGCGATTTTCAATGGGCATTACAATTAGTTGATCGCTTAGTGTATTCAGGGAAAGAAACAGACAAAGCAAACGCCATGAAATCAGCTATTTTAAAAGACCACGCTGCGGCGCAAATTAATTGCTGTGCTCGTCACTATTATTTGCAGTGCTCGAAAGAACTTGCCGGCTAACAATAAAGCGCGAACGACCTTTAAAAGAAACTGACTATCGAAAGGTAACTAGATATACACCTGCGATCACAAGCAGTGCACCAACCGCCTTTCCAAGTGTCATCGCACTTGCAGGGACACCAAACATACCAAAATATCCAAAAGCCATACCAGCCAAAACCTGCCCCGAAACAAGCAAAACAAAAAATGCACCAATCCCAATTTTAGGAATCAGATAGCTAGAGCCAATTATCATTCCAGCGCTCATAATGCCTGCAGTTAATAACCATAGCGGAATATTGCCGATTTTTTGAAATTGTTCCGTGCGGCTTCCACTGCCAATAGCAATGAAAATTGATGCAAGTAAAGCAACTGCAAAAAAAGGGATGTTGGCCATTGGGCCTGACCCAAGAATTTTCGCCGTTTGCGTAATCATGGGGAGATAAATGGAGATGATTGCACCCATAAGCAGCGCTAATCCAATCAAATGAATAGCCATATTTCCGTCCCGAATATATTTTTTCTACAATCTTAACATTACAGAGGTCCGCCGAATGCTATCTGATACTAAACATCGGCGAAAATTCTTCGCTTTAACTAACTAAACCTTTATAAATCAAACGCAAGGCAACCAACGACACCATCACTCTGAATACTTTCCGGAACAGTTGTTCAGAAATCAAATGAGATGCACGCTTACCCACCCAGGTACCAACCACACCGGTTATGGTTGCACCGATTATATGTGGAATATAATCCAGATAGTTAAAACCGAAGCTGGTATAT
>JAHQVR010000304.1 GCA_019634245.1 Gammaproteobacteria bacterium | reverse complement strand
GAGATGGTGATGCCGGGAGATAACGTGAAGATAGAGGTGACGTTGATCAACCCGATCGCGATGGAAGATGGGTTGCGATTTGCGATACGAGAAGGCGGACGCACAGTGGGTGCGGGCGTTGTTTCCAAGATTATTGAGTAACGTTACTCGTTATTCAGTAGTAAGGTAGTGGGTGGAGTCGATGTTTGGCTCCACTTGATATGCGGATAGGCCAGTAGCTCAATTGGCAGAGCGGCGGTCTCCAAAACCGCAGGTTGGGGGTTCGATTCCCTCCTGGCCTGCCAAGCTTATCCGCAGCCGTTAGCCGAAAATTTGGGAACAGTATTATGGTCGCCAAGGCCGACACACAATCAGACAGTTCGGACAAGCTTAAGCTCTATCTAGCGGCTGCAATTAGCATCGCTGGGTTGGTTGGGTTCTATGTTCTGAGTGATCAATCGCTCCTCTTTAGGATCATCGGGTTGCTGGTGGTGTTTGGGGTTGCAATGTTCATTGCCTACCAAACGGTTCGAGGCAAACAAACCGTTGAATTTTTTAAGGATGCGCGCACCGAGGTTCGGAAGGTAGTTTGGCCAACTCGTGCTGAAACGGTTCAGACCACCATCACTGTTTTCATTATCGTGTTCTTGATCGGTGTGTTTCTATGGTTGCTCGATATGTTGTTGTCGAGTTTGTTTCAGATGATCACCGGGATCTGAGGTCGCTATGAGCATGCGTTGGTTTGTTGTTCAAGCGTTCTCTGGTTTCGAGGGCACCGTCAAACGCTCGCTCGAAGAGAGAATCGAGCGTGCCGGATTGCAAGATAAGTTCGATGAAATCCTCGTACCCACCGAAGAGGTCGTGGAAATACGCAACGGGCAAAAACGTCGCTCGGAACGAAAGTTTTTCCCCGGCTATGTGTTGGTGCGAATGGAAATGGACGATGATACCTGGCACTTAGTCAAGGATGTGCCCAAGGTTCTTGGGTTTATCGGTGGAACCGCGGACAAACCGGCACCCATTTCCGATAAGGAAGCCGAAACCATTTTGCAGCAGGTGCAAGCGGGCGTTGAGAAGCCGCGGCCCAAGGTGCTGTTCGATGTGGGCGAAGTGGTTCGGGTTACCGATGGCCCATTTAACGACTTCAACGGCGTCGTTGAAGAAGTGAATTTTGAGAAGAACCGGCTGCTGGTCGCTGTTCAGATTTTTGGTCGTTCCACCCCGGTGGAGCTTGAATTTAGTCAAGTCGAAAAGGCCTGACACCCCGGCCGCGCAAGCGGCAACAACCGTTGGGGAGCTGCTGTGATCATTGAATCATGGGGCGCTTGCACCCGATTAGGAGTTGAGAGATGGCGAAGAAAGTAGAAGCTTATATCAAGCTTCAAGTACCGGCTGGTCAGGCGAACCCCAGTCCACCAGTGGGCCCTGCTTTGGGTCAACACGGTGTGAATATTATGGAGTTCTGTAAAGCGTTTAACGCCTCTACACAGAACCTTGAAGCTGGTTTGCCTGTGCCGGTGGTGATCACTGTTTATAACGATCGCAGTTTTACTTACATTCAGAAAACCCCGCCAGCGGCAGTGTTGCTGAAGAAAATCGCCGGCATCCCAAAAGGCAGTGGTCGTCCCAATACCGAAAAGGTTGGCAAGGTGACGCGTGCCCAGATGGAAGAAATTGCTACAGCGAAAGACCCAGATCTCACAGCGGCCGATATGGATGCAGCGGTTCGTACCATTGCTGGAACAGCCCGCAGTATGGGCTTAGATACTGAGGGAGTGGTCTGATGGCAAAGTTAGGCAAACGCGCTCGAACCATCAAAGAAAAAGTAGATCCGGCAAAGCACTACGAGATCGAAGAAGCCTTCGCATTATTAAAAGAGCTCTCGACGGTGAAGTTTCCTGAATCTGTCGATGTCAGTATCAATCTCGGTATCGACCCGCGGAAATCGGATCAGGTGGTCCGTGGTTCAACCGTGCTGCCTAATGGCACCGGGAAGACGGTTCGAGTCGCTGTGTTCGCGCAAGGCGAGCAGGCAGAAGCTGCCAAAGCCGCTGGCGCTGATCAGGTGGGTTTTGAAGATCTGGCTGAAAGTGTCAAAGCGGGCAATATGGATTTTGACGTCGTTATCGCGGCTCCAGATGCGATGCGTGTCGTCGGCGGGTTAGGAACGGTTTTAGGACCGCGTGGCCTGATGCCAAACCCAAAGGTGGGTACGGTAACTCCTGATGTCGCTGGAGCTGTGAAAAATGCTAAAGCTGGCCAAGTACGATACCGCGCTGACAAGGGCGGCATAGTGCATTGCTCGCTCGGTCAGGTGTCGTTCGAACCGACGGCGTTGAAAGAAAATTTGCACAGCCTGGTGGCTGATCTTGTCAAGGCAAAACCAGCGGCTGCAAAAGGTGTGTATATGAAAAAAGTCACGGTCTCCACAACCATGGGGCCTGGACTGACGGTCGATCACTCACCCTTGGTGTAACGGATCGACAAACCAAACTTTGTGTGGACAGACTTCGGTCAGTCCATCGAAGACCGCAGGTGCAATGTGGTAGTTAGTTGCTTAATTGCCTGCGTAGATGGGTACCAACTGATGGTTTGAGTTGGAATCCGAAGTCTGCAAGAAAAGGGGAACCTGCTCTTGTAGTGGGGCCTTCGTAAGAAGGCATTCTTAACCTGTAAAGAGGTGCTCAATGGCTCTGACCTATTCAGAGAAGCAAGCGGTTGTCGCAGAAGTCGCCGAAGTGGCGAACAATGCGTTATCAGCCGTAGCAGCCGAGTACAGAGGGCTGACAGTCTCAGACGTCACTGATTTGCGAGTCAAAGCTCGTGAAACGGGTGTGTACGTTCGTGTGGTCAAAAACTCTCTGGCAAAGCTTGCTGTTAAGGGTACCGAGTTCGAGTGTATGGACAGTCACTTGAGTGGCCCATTAATGCTGGCATTTTCGCAAGAAGATCCTGGCGCGGCGGCTCGGCTGTTCCGTGACTTTGCCAAAGATCACGATCAATTGAAGATAACAGTCGGTGCGGTTGGTGGTGACACCATCGATGCGTCTGATATCGGCAAGTTGGCGAATCTGCCAACGCGTGATGAGGCTATTTCGCAATTGATGTCTGTGATGCAGGCTCCGATTACGAAGTTTGTACAAACACTCAACGAAGTACCGTCGAAATTTGTTCGCACCGTCGATGCTGTTCGTGCGGCCAAAGATCAGTAACCCCTTTTTTTAATTTATTACATTGAATTGGACCTCAGGTCCAACGCACATAGGAAATAAAAATGGCTGTTTCTCAAGAAGATATGCTCGAAACCATCTCCAATATGTCGGTGATGGAAGTGGTTGAACTCATCAGCGCCATGGAAGAAAAGTTTGGCGTTTCAGCGGCAGCTGCTGTAGCCGTTGCTGCACCGGGTGCTGGTGGTGGTGATGCCGGTGCTGCTGCTGAAGAAAAATCTGAGTTCGACGTGGTGCTCTCTGGTTTTGGCGACAACAAAGTTGGCGTTATCAAAGCGGTTCGTGGCGCGACAGGCCTTGGCTTGAAAGAAGCGAAAGACCTCGTTGAGAGTGCACCTGCACCCATTAAAGAAGGTGCAAGTAAAGAAGAAGCTGAAGAACTGAAAAAAGCACTTGAAGACGCTGGTGCATCAGTCGAGCTCAAGTGATTCAGTAGCACTACGTTGATTGGATACTTTGCACCCGTGCAAAGAGGCGTCGCTGGCGGATCTCTCATCCGTCAGCGTCGTTGTTGTGTTGGAAAAGATTAATTTTCTGACAAATGCAGTACCTGTTCATGTGTGCCAGCCCTGCACACATCTGGCAATGGTGAGGAATGTAAATGGCCTTTTCGTTTACTGAAAAAAAACGCATCCGTAAGGACTTTGGCAAACGCCCGCAGATTTTAGAAGTTCCTTTTCTGCTGCAAACCCAACTGGACTCATACCGCACCTTTTTACAAAAGGACACCGATCCTGAAGAGCGTAACGAGATTGGACTGCATAGCGCCTTTAACAGCGTCATGCCCATTGTCAGCTACTCAGGCAATGTTGAATTGCACTATGTCAGCTATCGTCTGGGTAAGCCAGCGTTTGATGAGCGCGAGTGCAAAATCCGTGGTCTCACTTACGCAGCGCCATTGCGAGTGCTTGCCAGACTGATTATCTACGAAAAAACCTCGTCAGCGAACAACAAGACTGTTAAGGACATCAAAGAGCAGGAAGTGTTTATGGGTGAATTGCCACTCATGACAGGGCATGGCACGTTCATCATCAACGGTACAGAGCGGGTTATTGTGTCGCAGTTGCATCGCTCGCCTGGTGTGTTCTTCGATCACGACCGTGGCAAAACCCATTCATCGGGTAAGTTGCTGTTCTCAGCTCGGGTCATTCCCTACCGTGGCTCATGGCTTGATTTTGAATTCGATCCAAAAGATTGCATATTCGCTCGAATTGATCGCCGTCGAAAGCTGCCGGCCACGATCGTTATGCGCGCATTGGGTTACGACACCCACGAAATTCTCGATACGTTTTTTGAAACGCACAAAGTCAGTATTAACAAAACCAAGTTTGAGATGGAGTTGGTACCGGAGCGGCTGCGCGGCGAGATGGCTCAATTCGACATCAAGTCAGGCAAAAAATTGTTGGTCGAAGCGGGTCGGAGAATTTCGGCTCGGCATGTTCGAATGCTGGCGGATGAGAAGGTCAGTAAAATTGAGATACCACCTGAATATCTGCTGGGCAAGATTCTTTTTCATGATATCCCTGATCCTGAAACCGGTGAATTGCTGGCCGAAGCCAATACGGAATTAACCGCCGAAATTATCGAGCGGATCGTTGAGGTGGGCACGAAGAAATTGGAAGTGCTGTACGTAAATGATCTGGATCGTGGTCCTTATGTATCCAACACCTTGCGTATCGACCCCACCCGCACCCAGCTCGAAGCTCAGGTTGAGATCTATCGGATGATGCGACCCGGTGAGCCGCCAACCAAAGAAGCTGCACAGAATTTATTTAACAACTTGTTCTTTGAAGCTGAGAGATACGATCTATCGCCGGTTGGCCGAATGAAATTCAACCGTCGGTTGGCTCGCGATGAAGTCGAAGGCTCCGGTACGCTCGATAAAGAAGATATTTTGGCTGTACTCAAAGTACTGATCGATATTCGTAATGGCAACGGTACAGTCGATGATATTGATCACCTGGGTAACCGCCGCATTCGCTCTGTCGGTGAGATGGCTGAAAACGTGTTCCGAGTTGGGTTAGTCCGAGTCGAAAGAGCGGTGCGAGAGCGTCTCGGCATGGTCGAAAGTGAAGGCCTGATGCCGCAGGATATTATCAATGCGAAACCTGTGGCCGCAGCTGTGAAGGAATTTTTCGGCTCCTCCCAGTTGTCGCAATTCATGGATCAAAATAATCCTCTGTCCGAAGTGACTCATAAGCGTCGCATATCAGCGCTTGGACCGGGTGGTTTGACGCGCGAACGCGCAGGCTTTGAGGTTCGAGATGTACACGCGACTCACTATGGACGTGTTTGTCCGATTGAAACGCCGGAAGGACCTAACATTGGTTTGATTAACTCATTGGCGGTATATGCCCGTACTAACCATTTTGGATTTCTCGAAACGCCGTATCGAAAAGTAACTGACGGTCGGGCAACCACCGATATAGAATATTTGTCGGCTATCGAGGAAGGCAACTTTGTCATCGCTCAGGCGAATGCTGAGCTGGATGAAAAAGGTAATTTTGTTAAGGATTTGGTGTCGGTGCGCAACCAGGGTGAGACCACCATGGCGTCGCCCGATCGGGTTAATTACATGGATGTATCACCCAAGCAAATCGTGTCTGTGGCAGCGGCTTTGATACCTTTTCTTGAGCACGACGATGCTAATCGCGCCCTGATGGGGTCAAACATGCAACGTCAAGCGGTACCGACGTTGCGTGCCGAGAAGCCCTTGGTGGGAACGGGTATCGAACGTATCGTTGCGGTCGATTCTGGCTCAGCGGTTATGGCTGATCGCGGAGGCGTGGTGGATTCGGTTGACGCTGGCCGTATTGTCGTACGCGTACACGATGCAGAAGCCAATGCCGATGAAGGTGCCGGCGGTGTCGATATATACACCCTGACAAAATACACTCGATCCAACCAGAATACCTGCATCAACCAGCGGCCTTTGGTGAAGGTTGGCGATGTGATTGAGCGTGGCGATGTGTTAGCTGATGGACCGTCCACAGACATGGGCGAGCTTGCTCTGGGTCAAAACATGCTTGTCGCCTTTATGCCTTGGAATGGTTATAACTTTGAAGACTCGATTTTGATTTCTGAGCGAGTGGTTCAGGAAGATCGGTTTACTACCATCCATATTGAAGAGCTGACTTGTGTCGCGCGTGACACTAAGCTGGGCCCTGAGGACATCACAGCCGATATCCCCAACGTCAGCGAAGGCTTATTGTCCAAGCTTGATGAGTCAGGCATCGTTTATGTGGGCGCAGAAGTTCAACCCAATGACATATTGGTGGGCAAAGTAACACCGAAAGGTGAAACCCAACTAACCCCCGAAGAAAAACTCCTAAGAGCCATTTTTGGTGAAAAGGCGTCTGATGTAAAAGACACCTCTTTACGAGTGCCGCCGGGAATGGACGGTACCGTTATTGATGTTCGCGTGTTCACTCGTGATGGCGTTGATAAAGATGCTCGAGCTCAGCAGATAGAGAGTGAAGAGCTTAAGCAGGTTCGTAAAGACATCGATGACGAAACTCGCATCATAGAAAACGATGCGTACATTCGAATCGAGAAGATGATCCTTAACAAGGAGGCGGACAATGGTCCAGGTTCGCTGACTAAAGGCAGCAAGATTACTCGTGAGTATCTCGATAGCATCGAGCGAGACACTTGGCTGCAAATCAGCATGCAGGACGAAGCGCTGAACGTTCAGATCGAAAAAATGGCTCAGCAGTTGGCAGAGGCTCGTGAAGCCTTTGAACAACGATTCCTGGAGCAAAAAGAGAAAATCACCTCTGGTGACGATCTTGCACCAGGCGTGCTGAAGATGGTCAAGGTGTACCTGGCAGTCAAGCGACGCTTGCAACCGGGTGACAAGATGGCGGGACGTCACGGTAACAAAGGTGTTATCTCGATGATCGTGCCTACTGAAGATATGCCTTATTCCGAAGATGGATCACCGGTGGATATTTGTTTGAATCCGCTGGGGGTGCCGTCTCGAATGAACGTTGGGCAGGTGCTGGAAATGCATTTGGGATGGGCTGCCAAGGGCTTGGGTCACAAGATCAACCGAATGATTGCTGCCCAAAAGGCCGTGTCTGAAATTCGGGAGTTTCTGAACAAGATCTATAACCACAGCGCTGCAACTCAAAAAGTGGATATTGATTCTTTGACAGATGAAGAAGTGAAAGAGTTAGCTAAAAATCTGACCGCAGGTGTGCCGATGGCCACACCGGTATTTGATGGTGCGGCTGAGAGCGAAATTCGTGAGATGCTGGCTCTGGCGGATCTTTCAGAAACCGGGCAGTCGGTGCTCTACGATGGTCGTACTGGCGATACGTTTGAGCGAGAAGTCTCTGTGGGCTACATGCACATGCTTAAGCTCAACCACCTGGTGGATGACAAGATGCATGCGCGTTCCACCGGACCGTACAGTCTGGTTACACAGCAACCTCTTGGCGGTAAAGCCCAGTTTGGTGGTCAGCGGTTTGGTGAGATGGAAGTCTGGGCACTGGAGGCCTATGGCGCGGCTTATACGTTGCAGGAAATGCTAACGGTGAAGTCGGATGATGTTAAGGGTCGAAACACGATGTACAAGAACATTGTGGATGGCGATCATCGAATGGATGCTGGCATGCCGGAATCTTTCAACGTTTTACTGAAAGAAATCCGTTCGCTGGGTATCAATATCGAATTGGAACAGGACTAAGGCGCTGCTCGCCGGGAGAAGACTTAAATGAAAGACTTACTCAACCTGTACAAAATGCAGGGTCAAACCGAAGAGTTTGACGCCATTCGCATCAAATTGGCCTCTCCGGAGACCATTCGATCGTGGTCGTACGGCGAAGTCAAAAAGCCAGAGACCATTAACTACCGGACGTTCAAGCCGGAAAGAGATGGCTTGTTCTGTTCCAAAATATTTGGTCCAGTCAAAGACTATGAGTGCCTATGTGGCAAATACAAACGCCTGAAGCATCGTGGTGTTGTGTGTGAAAAGTGCGGTGTTGAAGTGACGCAAACGAAGGTACGTCGTGAGCGCATGGGACACATCGAGCTGGCCAGTCCCGTTGCTCATATTTGGTTTTTGAAATCCTTGCCATCGCGCATCGGTTTGCTGCTAGACATGACGCTACGGGAGATAGAGCGCGTTCTGTACTTTGAGGCCTTTGTGGTCATTGATCCTGGCATGACCGATCTCGAGCCGGGTCAACTGCTTAACGATGAGCAATACCTAGAAGCTGTGGAAGAACACGGTGACGAATTTGATGCGCGTATGGGTGCCGAAGCGATCCACGACATTTTGAAAAATATTGGTATGGATCAAGTGGCCATCGATTTACGTGAAGAAATTGGCGCCACCAAATCTGAAACCAAGTTGAAGCGGTTAACCAAGCGCTTAAAGCTGATCGAATCGTTTATCGCTTCTGGCAATCGCCCCGAATGGATGGTGATGACCATACTGCCGGTGCTGCCACCGGATCTGCGTCCATTGGTTCCTCTAGATGGCGGGCGGTTTGCCACCTCTGATTTGAATGATCTGTATCGACGGGTCATCAACCGCAACAACCGTTTACGACGGCTGCTTGAACTCAATGCGCCGGACATCATCGTGCGCAATGAAAAGCGCATGCTTCAAGAGTCGGTTGATGCGCTGCTCGACAACGGTCGCCGAGGTCGTGCCATTACCGGTTCCAACAAGCGGCCATTGAAATCTTTGGCGGATATGATCAAAGGTAAACAGGGTCGATTCCGTCAGAACCTGTTGGGTAAGCGTGTGGACTACTCCGGTCGCTCTGTGATCGTGGTGGGTCCTACCTTGCGCTTACACCAGTGCGGTTTGCCGAAAAAGATGGCGCTGGAGCTGTTCAAGCCTTTCATTTTTAGCAAGCTGCAATTGCGTGGTATGGCTACCACCATCAAAGCTGCAAAGAAAATGGTCGAGCGAGAAGGTGCGGAAGTCTGGGATATTCTCGAAGAAGTTATTCGTGAACACCCAGTGTTACTAAACCGAGCGCCTACATTGCACCGACTGGGCATCCAGGCCTTTGAACCGATGCTGATCGAAGGTAAAGCGATTCAGCTTCACCCATTGGTGTGTGCTGCGTTCAACGCCGATTTCGATGGTGACCAGATGGCCGTGCACGTGCCGCTATCCATCGAAGCTCAGCTTGAAGCCCGAGCATTGATGATGTCGACGAACAACGTCTTGTCTCCGGCCAATGGTGAACCGATTATCGTGCCTTCTCAGGACATTGTTCTGGGGTTGTATTACATGACCCGTGAGCGTGTGAATGCAAAAGGCGAGGGCATGGTGTTCAGTAGTGTTTCCGAATGCAAACGAGCGTTCGAATCCAAGGTCGCCGACTTGCATGCTCGCATTACCGTGCGTATCAGCGAATTCCAGAAAAACGACAATGGCGAGCTGGTTGCACAGACACGGCGTGTTGATACAACGGTCGGTCGAGCGATCGTCTCCGAAATACTACCGAAGGGTTTGGAGTTCGAACTTGTTGATTGCGCTTTAACTAAAAAGAACATCTCCAAGTTGATCAATATTTGTTATCGCCGTCTTGGGTTGAAAGAGACGGTTATTTTTGCCGACCAGCTGATGTACTTAGGCTTTCGCTACGCCACCTTAGCGGGTGTGTCCATTGGTGTTGAGGACATGGTTGTACCTGATGACAAGCAAACCATTCTGGGCAGCGCCGAAACCGAAGTTCGCCAGATTGAAGATCAATATGCGTCAGGCTTAGTGACCCATGGCGAGCGATACAACAAAGTTGTCGATATTTGGTCTGCTGCCAACGACAACATCGCCAAATCAATGATGGGCAAGTTGGGCACGGAAAAAGTGAAGAACAAGGACGGCGACACTGTCGATCAGGAGTCGTTTAATTCGATCTTCATGATGGCAGATTCAGGTGCTCGTGGTTCTGCTCAGCAAATTCGCCAGTTGGCTGGAATGCGTGGGTTGATGGCTCGGCCAGATGGCTCGATCATCGAAACACCGATTACCGCGAACTTCCGTGAAGGTTTGAATGTACTTCAGTACTTCATCTCAACGCACGGTGCCCGTAAAGGTTTGGCTGATACTGCGTTGAAAACAGCTAACTCTGGTTACCTAACCCGCCGCCTGGTGGATGTTGCACAGGATATGGTGGTTATTGACGAGAACTGCGGCACTCAAAATGGTTTAACCATGAAGCCGGTGATTGAAGGTGGCGATGTGGTTGAACCGTTGCGCGAACGTGTCCTCGGTCGCATTACCGCCGTAGCTGTTATGAAACCTGGCACTGAAGAGACGTTGCTTGAGGCAGGTGTGCTGCTTGATGAAGCCGGTGTTGAGATACTTGAAGAAGCTGGCGTGGATGAAATTTTGGTCCGCTCGGCGATTACCTGTGAAGCCGACCACGGTGTATGTGCCATGTGTTACGGACGTGATTTGGCCCGTGGGCATGTCATCAACATTGGTGAAGCAGTGGGTGTTATGGCTGCGCAGTCGATTGGGGAGCCTGGCACGCAGTTAACTATGCGTACCTTCCACATCGGTGGTGCAGCGTCTCGGGCGGTAGCCATAAGCAGTGTGGAATGTAAGTCTGCTGGTTCGGTGCGATTTCATAACGTCAAGTCGATTACCAACAAAGACAAGAAAATCATTGCGGTGTCACGCTCTGGTGAGATCGGCGTTATCGATGAGCACGGCCGGGAAAAAGAGCGATATAAAATTCCATACGGTGCAGTAATCACTACTAAAGATGGCGGTAAGGTCGCCGCCGGTGCTGTGTTAGCGAATTGGGATCCGTTCACTCATCCGATCATCACTGAGGTGGCGGGTGTGGCGAAGTTCTCTGACTTCGTTGAAGGGATCACCATGAAGGCTGAAACCGATGAGATCACTGGATTGACTGACGTGGTCATCATGGATCACAAACAACGCGGTGGTGCGAGTAAAGACTTACGACCATTGATCAAACTGGTCGATAAGAAAGGTGAAGACTTGTGCTACGCCGGCACCAACATCCCGGCTAACTACTTCTTGCCGCCAGGAGCCATTGTCAATATGCAAGATGGCGATCCTGTGGTGGTGGGTGATGTTATTGCTCGTATTCCACAAGAGTCATCGAAAACTCGTGATATTACAGGTGGTCTGCCACGTGTTGCCGACTTGTTCGAAGCACGCAAACCCAAGGAACCTGCGATTCTGGCTGAAACCAGTGGCACGGTGAGCTTTGGTAAAGAGACCAAGGGTAAACAGCGATTAGTAATCACCGGGCCTAAAGGCGAGCACTATGAAGAGCTGATTCCCAAGTGGCGTCACATCAACGTGTTTGAAGGTGAAACAGTGGTTAAAGGCGAAATGATTGCGGATGGCGAGCCGAACCCTCAGGACATACTGCGCTTGTTGGGTGTGGAGCGACTAGCTGCATACTTGGTGCAGGAAATTCAGGACGTGTATCGTTTGCAAGGGGTAAAAATCAACGATAAGCACATTGAAGTCATCATCCGTCAGATGTTGCGTAAAGTTGAGATCAGTGTCCCTGGTGATACGCGCTTGCTTCGCGGCGAACAGGTTGACTACTTTAGAGTGAAGGAAATCAATGATGCTCTATTAGAAGAAAACAAGGATGCAGCCCCGGCAGAATTTACCAATCTGTTGCTGGGCATTACCAAGGCATCGCTGGTCACTGAGTCGTTTATTTCGGCAGCGTCATTCCAAGAAACCACTCGAGTGCTGACTGAAGCAGCAGTACGTGGTGCGCGCGATGACCTACGCGGCCTGAAAGAGAATGTGATCGTGGGTCGCCTGGTGCCCGCTGGTACGGGTCTGGCGTTCCATACCGAACGTCGCCGTCGACGTAGCAAAATTGGTATCGATGAAGCCTTTGAACAGGTCGTCGGTGCAGAGGCAGCGGCGTTAGGGCAACTGCCTGCTGGGATGTCAGCCGATGTCGATCCTCTGACGGCCAGCTTAACTGAAGGCAGTGGCACTTTGCCGGCAGCGGAAGGTGAGGTGGCGGTAGCGGCACCGATTCCGAATTTGCTCGATGGTGGCGAGTTGCCGGTTCCAGGAGAAGCCGACAAACCAGCCGAGGACGGCGCTAGCTAATTCGGCCAAACGATGGAGAGGCTCAATTGTCCTGCTGTGATCGCTTGACAATATCGCTGAGCCTCTCTAAACTTGGCCAGCTCGATACAGGCCGCTTATTTGTGGTCTGTTTTTCTTTCTGCGAAACGGAAAATGCTCCTTTCGCACCCCGATGAACACCCTGAGTCAACCGCTGAGTAGGCTCATGATTGACAAAAGACTAAATGGCGACAATCAATCAATTAGTGCGTAAGCCTCGCAAGCGCAAGATGGAAAAATCCAACGTGCCCGCCCTACAAGCGTGCCCGCAAAGACGTGGCGTATGCACCCGTGTGTATACCACCACGCCAAAGAAGCCGAATTCAGCGATGCGTAAAGTAGCGCGTGTTCGACTCACCAACGGGTTTGAAGTAACCTCATACATCGGTGGTGAAGGGCACAACCTGCAAGAGCACTCGGTGGTGCTGATTCGTGGAGGTCGTGTGAAAGATTTACCCGGTGTTCGATACCACACGGTTCGGGGAAGCCTCGATACTCAAGGCGTCGATTCCCGTCGTCAGGGCCGTTCAAAATACGGCGCTAAGAAGCCCAAGTCATAAGCCCACGGCAAAAGAAGAATAGTTGATTCATGTCACGTAGAAGCGAAGCACCCAAACGAGAAATACTGCCAGATCCTAAGTACGGCAGTGTTCGACTGGCTAAATTCATCAATATCCTAATGCTTGATGGCAAGAAAGCCGTTGCTGAGCGCGTCATCTATGGTGCGCTGGATACGATGAAAGAGAAAGGCTCTGAAGAGCCATTGGAAACGTTGGAATTGGCTTTGGAAAATGTCAGCCCAGCGGTCGAAGTAAAGTCGCGTCGCGTCGGTGGCGCTACCTATCAGGTTCCCGTTGAAGTCCGACCTGTGCGACGAAATGCGTTGGCGATGCGTTGGATTATTGAGGCGGCGCGAAAGCGTGGCGAAAAGTCTATGACGTTGAAATTAGCGGGCGAATTGGCAGATGCGGCGGAAAAGCGTGGCACCGCTGTTAAGAAGCGGGATGATGTTCACCGCATGGCAGAAGCGAACAAGGCATTCTCACACTACCGTTGGTAGTTGTTTGGGTGTGTCGCTCCGATCCTGCTAGTGGCTCGTTCCACACCCCTATCGCTATACCGCAACGTGGGCATCATGGCCCACATCGACGCGGGTAAAACCACGACAACAGAACGTATCCTGTATTACACCGGTGTTTCCCACAAGATTGGGGAAGTGCACGATGGTGCTGCCACCATGGATTGGATGGAGCAAGAACAGGAGCGGGGCATCACGATCACATCTGCTGCGACGACCTGTTTTTGGAGTGGGTCGGATGGTTCCGCCGACAAACACCGTATCAATATCATCGATACCCCCGGGCACGTTGACTTCACGATTGAAGTTGAGCGTTCGTTACGCGTACTCGATGGTGCGGTGGCCGTGTTCGATTCTGTGGGCGGCGTAGAGCCCCAATCCGAAACCGTATGGCGGCAAGCGAATAAATACGCCGTGCCGCGAATGGCCTTTGTCAACAAGATGGATCGAGTGGGTGCGGATTTCTATCGCTGCATGGAACAAATCAAGGAACGATTGGGTGGTAACCCGGTTCCCGTTCAGTTGCCGATAGGGGCTGAAGAGGATTTTGCCGGTGTGGTTGATTTGATATCAATGAAAGCGGTGGTTTGGGAAAACGAAGAATTTGGTGCGCGTTTTGAGCTCACTGATATCCCCGAGAGTTTGCAAGCCGATGCCGAAACCTATCGGGATCAAATGATTGAGGCAGCGGCTGAAGGTAACGATGAGTTGATGGAGTTGTATCTGGAAGGTGGCGAGGTAACGCCGGCTCTCATAAAAGCTGGACTACGTGCTCGTACGTTAGCTAATGAGATCGTTCCGGCGTTCTGCGGTTCGGCCTTTAAAAATAAAGGTGTGCAGACGCTCCTCGATGGCATTCTGGATTACATGCCTGCCCCAGATGACATTCCCCCGGTGGAAGGAATCCTGCCAGATGAATCCATTGGGACACGTGCGGCAGACGATAAAGAACCGTTTTCAGCGTTGGTGTTCAAGATAGCCAATGATTCTTATGTCGGATCATTAGCGTTCATTCGGGTGTACTCGGGTGTGATGAAAACCGGCGATATGGTGTACAACCCGATTCGCAAGAAGAAAGAGCGAGTAGGGCGATTGTTGCAAATGCATGCGAACAATCGAGAAGAGATTAAGGAAGTGACGGCGGGCGACATCGCGGCAGCGGTGGGGCTTAAGGAAGTCACTACTGGCGATACGCTCTGCGCCCAAAAGTCTGAGATAGCACTGGAAAGAATGGAGTTTCCTGAGCCTGTGATTTCAGTGGCAGTGGAGCCCAAGACACTGGCTGATCAGGAAAAAATGGCGACAGCGCTAGGTCGGTTAGCAAAAGAAGATCCGTCGTTTCGGGTCGCAACTGACGAGGATTCAGGGCAAACCATCATCAGTGGTATGGGTGAATTGCATCTGGATATTATCGTTGATCGGATGAAGCGCGAATTTAGCGTCGTGGCTAACGTGGGTAAGCCGCAGGTGTCCTATCGAGAAACCATCACAAAATCCGTTGAAGCCGAAGGCAAGTTTGTTCGACAAACCGGGGGAAGTGGTCAGTACGGGCATGTGTGGTTACGCCTAGAACCTTTACCTAGAGGCGATGGTTTTGAGTTTGTGTCTGAGATTTCTGGCGGTACTGTGCCCAAAGAATTTATTCCATCGGTAGAAAAAGGGGTTGAAGACGCCTTGGCGAACGGCGTTCTAGGTGGATACCCCACCGTGGATGTCAAAGTCACCCTTTATGATGGTTCGTTTCACGATGTGGATTCGAGTGAAATCGCCTTCAAGATTGCTGGGTCTATGGGATTTCGCGCAGGAGCTACCGACGCAGGACCGGCTCTGTTAGAACCTGTGATGAAAGTGGAAGTGGTGACTCCTGAAGAATACATGGGCGATGTGATGGGTGATCTAAACCGGCGACGCGGCGTTGTCCAAGGGATGGATGAGCAGCCAGGCGGCAAGGTGATTCGAGCGGATGTGCCTTTGGCGGAGATGTTTGGCTACTCCACCGATCTGCGCTCGGCTACCCAAGGTCGGGCTGTGTATTCGATGGAATTCGACCGCTATGCTGTGCCGCCCCAAGCCGTCATCAATGAGGTGCTAAAGCTCTAATTCCGGGTCAGACCCAAAGGGGTCGGACATAAAGGGGTCGGACCTAAAGGGTTGCGGATCTGGCCAGGTCCGACCCGATACTGGAGAGGCGTTTCAGCAGGGTGCAGGGTGCAGGGAGAAGATCGGCAAGGCCAGCTGTATGAAGTTTTGGCCATATTGCGTACTGATGAGTCATTGACAGGAAAGAAAGAGCATTTTGACTAAAATGCGAAGAAAAGATTGGTGTCGCCGGCGCCCCTGAGGGCGTCAGTGTTGTATTATTCGCTACCACAAATATCCGCTACTTCGGCGGGTTTTTTTTTGATCGAGGGTTAGAGCAGGTGTCGAAGGAAAAATTTGAAAGAACGAAACCCCATGTAAACGTAGGCACGATAGGGCACGTTGACCATGGAAAGACGACGCTGACAGCGGCGCTGACGATCTGCCAGGCAGAGAAGATGGGCGGAGAGTCGCGAGCCTACG
>JAHQVR010000303.1 GCA_019634245.1 Gammaproteobacteria bacterium | reverse complement strand
TTAGTAGCAGAGTGAAAAAAGCACCAAAAAACAGAGCTATTGCTCCGACCTTCGCATTTAGCGTTTGTGCCTTCGTGGATAAAATTGTCATGGATCAGTGGCCTTTCGTTAAACAGTCGGTCCCCTGGCAAGCCAAGGCAGTAATCAGTAATCAGTAATCAGTAATCAGTAATCAGTAGGCAGTAGGCAGTAATCAGTAGGCAGTAGGCAGTAGGCAGTAGGCAGTAGGCAGTAGGCAGTAGGCAGTGATGAGTAATCGGCAAGCGGTCAGTTTATAGATAAGGCCAGAAGACCGTCGATGCTATCAAGCCCTAAGACACCAGTTCATTTTGATAGGCAAACACAGCAGGAATACCACCGGTATGAATAAACAATACACTCTCGCCCTTTTTTATCACACCACGTTCAACCAAGGACATCAAACCCGCCATGGTCCGACCCGAGTACACGGGATCGAGCAGCAGGCCTTCTGTTTCGGCAGCCATACGTATGGCTCGCAGTACCGATTCATTTAATTGGCCGTACCCAGGAGGCAGAACGGCATCATCAAGGCGAACATCAAGCTCGATGCTCAGAGGGTCTAAACCCATCAGCCTAGCGGCTTCTGTTGCCCGGGTGAAAATGCGCGTTTGCTGCTTCGCCTTGTCGCGTCGTACGCAAACACCGTGAACCTTCACAGAGCTATCCCAGGCACTCGCTCCGATCAGAAACCCAGCATGGGTCAAACCACTGCCAGAAGGAATCACCACATGATCAGGTTTCATCTCCAGAACATTCAATTGCGAGTCAGCTTCCAATGCACACTCCACATACCCCAAAGCCCCGATAGGTGGATGGTCCATGCCCAGGTGGACAACGTGGGGTGTCCGACCTAGTGCACGTTGTTCTGCCGCCAATTGATCCAACGCATGGTCTGCAGCAGCCTCATCATCACCTCCATCGAAGTAACGAATATCCGCACCCATTAAACGATTGAGTAACACATTGCCTGAGGATTGATAAAGTGCACTTTGGTTAGATACCCGATGCTCTAACTGCACCACCGGATGCCAACCTAATTTCCTGGCTGCGGCTACACAGAGACGAACAAAATTGGATTGAATGGCACCAGTTATTAACACGGTGTCTGTGTTATGAGCAGCAGCTCCCAGATAGTAGCCCAGTTGCCTGACTTTATTGCCACCCAGAGCCAGCGATGCGGTGTCATCTCGCTTCACCCACAAATTCACACCAAGCTCATCACCCATTCTGCGCATGCACTCGATGGGCGTCGTTGACAAACCAAGGTCTACTGTTGGATGTTGATTAAGAGCCCTTGTTAGTGTGTTGACATCGACTTGCATTTTAATTTATGAGCTAGCCGATCAGTTCGTCGCTGCGATCATCCGTTTCACCAAAACGCTTTAACACCGCCGGCTTGGTCCCTTCATATACGCGCTCGAGGTTTTCTGCAATCTTTTCGTTTTCTCGTTCAAACAAGCAATTTCCTTCTAGGTCAGACGCTACAATAAAAGGGCCCATATTGTTGCATTTGATCACCCACATCGCTTGCGCCAAACCAAGTTCTTCGTTCCAATGCACCGCTTCCACCCCTTCGATGCCTCGCCCGAGTAGCGCACCGGTGCCATAACCCACCGTGGATAAATACACGGCACCATTAGGTACAAAATAGTTTTTGTAATCCTTGGACGACATTCCACCTTTACCGATGATCAACTTAGCGCCCGTTTTCTCCATCCACTCAGGCAGCCATTTAGCAAACCGAAAGGATGCTGTTGCCGTCACAGCACCCATATCGAATGTACCGTCATCGCGAATCGCAGCCGCAGGCGAGCAATGAAAATTTGCCGCACTATCGTCCGGTAAATTTAGTGGTAGGTTCGCTTTTTTCTCCAATGCTCGGGTATAAACACCTTCGCGCGCGGTGTACATCAGGCCATCAAGAAAAACGATATCACCGAGCTGAAGCTCTTGAAGTGATTCATCTGTAGGTGTGGTACTTAAACGGAGCTGTCTGGGTTGCGCAGGAGAGTTCATGATTCCAACGCCTGACTCATAGCGGGCGTCCAGTCGACAGTGTCTCGACGTTGATAATCAGTGAACCAGTCAGGATCTGTTCGATACTCCACCCGACCATCCGGATAGAGTCGAGCCACCGCCCTACGCGAAGACAAACAAAAGGCATGAACGCTCATCTGCATTCCACCTGTGTGGCAATACCCCACTTCGATATGACAATCGACCACCATGTTTTTTCCGACAAATCCCATCGCGCCCATGCCAATGGAATTACCCAGTTCTTTAAAATCCTCCTCTAGCTCTGCGATTTTTGGATCAGGGTTTTGACTTCCCACTGTTCGCAAACAGGCGGCGCGCTTACCCAGCACCATGCACGCATCCTTCGCACCCCCAAGGCCAATACCGATGATTGCCGGTTGACAGGCCAAACCGCGTTTGCCAAAGGCGACAAGACTATCCAGATAAAAACGCTTGATACCTTCTATACCATCTGACGGAAATAACATCCGGTAGTCAGTACCGAACAATCCACCTTTATGCACAGTGATCAAATCCAGCCAATCGCCTTCAGGCTCAAACGCATATTCAATTTCGGGTGCGCCAATGCCCACATTATTGTCATGGTCGGTGCGCCACAATGGATGAACTCGATTCGGCCGCAACGGTACACTGCGTGTAGCATCAGCTGTTGCACGCCGCAGGGCTGCCTCTAGAGCAATCGGACCACCTTCGATGGAGGCCTCATTACCCATCTTGACATACCATCGGGGTACACCCGTGTCGCCGCACATCGCACAACGATCTTCTTTGGCTGCATCGTAGTTATCAAGCATGGCATGAATCACATAGGAGGCCAGCCCACCCGTTTCTGATTTAGCAGCCTTTCTGATGCCACCCAAGTAGTCATCCGGAATTTCAATGGCCGCTTTCTCCATCAAACTTTGGGCCGTTGTTTGAATGCTATCAATTGAAATCATGAGGCCACCAAAGTCTCTGGTTCATGGTCGGGCAAAATCGTATCGCCCGGTTTGACTACTGAAAACTCGACAGGCTCTTGGCTCACAGATACATTCATTCCATTAGATGTTGCAACCGTAAAATAAGAGCTTGCTAAGTCGCCGGAATCAGGAAAATCGGAGCGGAAATGAGCCCCTCGCGAATTCGTGCGCGACAATGACGCTTTTATTATGACTTCAGAAATATCACACAGTGAACGCATATTCAGCCAATCATGCCAGGATAAGTTGAAGGCTAGCTGTGAATCATCGACACCAATGGTCATCAACTCATCGGATATCTGCTGAAGCTCAGCTAAGCCATGATTCAGCCCTGCGTGGGTACGAATTACCCCGGCATCATCCCACATCATCTCTTGAAGTGTTTTCCTCAAAGGTTGCAGCAGCTGGGGTGGCTGATGCAAGGGGTAATTAGCCCTGGCGATCTCTGCGGCTAACACAGATTCATCAGGCTCTCTCAAAGCAGCCATGCCGGTAATATCTCGGCCCATGGTGTCACCTGCAATGCCGCCATACACCGTTGAATTCGCTACCCCATTGCCACCGAGTCGATTAGAACCATGGGCTCCGCCAGCATCCTCACCGGCAACATATAATCCTTCCATCTGAGTTCTTGTATCCACATCGACAACGACACCACCCATAAAATAATGAGCAGTCGGAACCACCGGTACTAAACCTGCGGCTAAGTCAAATCCACTGTCCGCGCAGCGCTTAACCATGCCTTTGAATTTCTGTTCTACATTGGCTGGCCCTAAATGACCCATAGAAATGAACACACCCTCCTGTTCAGGGTTGTTGTTTTTCGACATCTCAGAATAAATGGCTCGGCTAACGATATCGCGAGTGGCTCGCTCTCCGCGTTCATCGTAGTCGAACATAAAGCGAGCATCGTGATGGTTGATAAGTTGACCGCCTGCACCTCTTAAACCTTCTTCCAAAACGGTACCCGTCATTCGAGTGTGGTCCCCGGCCAGCAAACCGGTTGGATGGAACTGCACCATTTCCATGTCTCGCAATGGCAGCCCCACTCGCAATGCCATAGCCAACCCATCCATCGTTTTATCACCAGAGGGCGTATGGTATTTGTACATCGTCGGACCGCCGCCAGTTGCCATCAACACGGTTTTTGCGCGAACAAAGCGGTATCCCCCAGTGCGCATATCAATCATCAACACACCTGAAATGGCCGAGCCATCTCTAGTTGGAATGATGCTAATCGCTCGGTGCTCTTGCAGTTTTTCAACCGGGCTTGCAAGTACTTGTTCCATCAGCCGGTTAATGATTTCGATACCAGTCAAATCACCTTTATGAACCGTTCTATCAGCCGTTTGCCCAGCAAAGGCTTTCTGATGAAGCGTGCCATCATTGTTTCGATCAAAAAAACAGCCGATTTCGTTTTCCAGTTCTCTAATTCGTACCACCGCTTGCTCACACAATCGCCACGCCATGTCCTGGTTCGGCAACCACATCCCACCTTTGATGGTATCCATAAAATGCCGCTCAACCGTATCACCCCCGCCCAGGGCCACGTTGTAACCGCCTTGAACCATTCGGGTACAACCACACTTGCCGATCAACCCTTTGACCGCCAATGTAATGCGAGTGCCAGCAGGGGCTGTTTGTTGGGCATGCAGCGCTGCAAACAATCCCGCACCCCCGGTGCCAAGGATTAAGATGTCTGTATCAATCCTGTCGATGTTGGGCGTCGATACCATGAATCAAACTGCCTTAAGCAAAAACACACCAGCCACCAGAAGTGCAAACGCTGTGGCCATTGCTGCAAACGTTTTTTGTTTGTCAGACCACGGAAGCCATTCCATTGCCATCAATCGAATACCACCAAAAAAATGTATGCACAGCAAAAACACCAAACCGAATTCTGCGATTGACACCAACGGGTGTTCAGTCCAGTGAAGAAATGTGTTCAATCTCGCTGTATCAGTTAACGCTAATGACAACACCCAGAAATGAAACGGTAAGAACACCGCTAAGGCAATACCCGAAATCCTGTGTACGATGAAGGCAAGCCATAAAGGCTCCTGTCGCTTGGGCTTGATCATGAAACAAAACCCGTCACAGCAAGAACGGCTTGTAACCCTGTATAAAGCAATATCATCGCAATCAACCAGGACAATACCGTCAAGGCAAAGCCTCTGACATTAAGCCATTCATACAACACCACCCGAAGCCCAATCGCCGCATGAATCGATACAGCCGTTACGAAGATGCCATAAAACAGCACCCAAAAAACAGACCCTTGTGTTCTACCTAAAATTTCCTCGGCTGATAATCCACCTTGTACCGCATAGATCATAGTAATCAGATGGCCCAACACCAATGGAGCCATCACCAGAGCCGTTAACCGCTGAAGTAAAAATAAACGCGCATCAAGCATGCTTGGTTCGTTTCCAAAAGGTCTTTAGGGTCTCTTTTTTAAACCCGGCAATAGCTTTCATCGGGTTGAGCTCATTAGGGCAATGCTGTGTACAACTGCCCATCGAATGACAATTGTGGCAGCCGTTACTACCTGACACAGCCTGTAACACCCGAGCTTTGTTAGTATTTTTTTCATCGTTATATACAGTCCAGGCGCGCTGTAATGCCGCAGGCCCCAAATACTCAGGGTGATGAGTCACAGTATCGCAAGCGGCGTAGCAGACAGCGCAGTTGATACACTCTATACCGTCGTCTGCCTCACTCCGGGTCTCACTCTGTGGATCCACGCAAGGAATATCATCGTGCCTGGTTAGACCAGACTCATGCCAACCCTGCGCCTCTATCCACTTGCCAAAAAAGGGATCCATATCCGTGGCCAGGTCTTTGATGACCGGCAGGTTGCGCAATGGCCCTACTTCCAGCCTATTCCCCTGCAACACTTTGCTGACATGGGTACGACAGGTCCAGCGTGGCTGCCCATTGACCATCATGGCGCAACTGACGCACATGCCCACTCTGCAGGCAAAGCGGTAGCTCAGGGTTGGATCAACGTTAAGCTGTATCCAGGAAACAATATCGAGCACCGTTTGGCTCTCAAAGCTAGGCACACTGTAAAGCTTAAATTCTCCTGACTCCCCAGTGCCTCTCCATACCGATACATCAAGTTGTTCAGGATTATTCACACAATAACTCTATTCTCAAAAGTGTCAGTTAGGGTCTGGTGAGGTTTAGATTGATTTCAGCCAGCCCATGAGTGCTTAAAAGCGTCTATTCTCCTCTTAAAAGTGTACACCTTGTTCGTTTTTACGCACGTTTTTATGTGATATTTTCCTCTACTAGACCTCCCTTACACCCCAGAATTTAGCACCAAAACCTTATGAGCCACTCAGACCGACCCGATCCAGAATCTGTCACCTTAAATAGCGGCGAAAAGGCTGCCACTGTGCAAGAGGTTCTGGACGCCTTAAGTGCGATGGGTATCGAACACCACACACAAATTCATGAACCTTTATTTAC
>JAHQVR010000302.1 GCA_019634245.1 Gammaproteobacteria bacterium | reverse complement strand
CGACCGATTTCGATTAGGCTTTGGCCGGCACGGTTTGGATGATGGCCTTGCGGCGTTGGAAACTTACTTGGAGTCTTTCTCCAAGGCTGCTCGATAATGGGATAGATTTTCCAGCAGCATCTTTTTAAATTCTTCAGTGTAGTACTCAACAGCCTCATCGTGCATCTCGTCGAAGCGGCTTAAATTACCGGTTTTCTGAGTAGTCACGAACGCACAGAATCGCGAGGCGCCATACAGAAACGAGGAGTTCACCATAGCTGGCTCGGTATCGTTTAATTGGCGATTGGCTGTGTCGATAAAACGATCAGCCATTTTTCGAAATCGAACGTTAGCTTCAGATTCAGTATTGTCAGTCATGGGTGCAGGTTAAGCGATTTACGCAGCACTCATCAAGGCATTATTCAACCGTGACCGATTTTGCCAAGTTACGCGGTTGATCAACATCCGTGCCCTTAATGATCGCCACATGATAGGACAACAATTGCAACGGAATCGTATAGATGATGGGGGCTATCAGTCGATCGCAGTGTGCGACTTCTAGCACCGTCATCGTTTCATCATTTTCAAAATGGGCGTCCTTGTCGGCGAACACATACATCAATCCGCCGCGAGCCCGCACCTCCTCGACATTGGATTTTAGCTTTTCTACCAATTCATTATTCGGCGCCACAACAATGACCGGCATATCGGCATCAATCAACGCCAGTGGGCCGTGTTTCAACTCACCAGCGGCATAGGCTTCTGCGTGAATGTAAGAGATCTCTTTGAGCTTTAACGCGCCTTCCATCGCAATCGGGTATTGATCACCGCGACCGAGAAACAAACTGTGGTGCTTGTCTGCAAAATCTTCCGCTAAGCCTTGAATCGCGTCATCCATAGACAGCACCTGTTCAATTTTTGAAGGCAGACTTTGCAGCGCAGACACAATATTTTTCTGAGTCTCAGCTGCCAGCCCCTTATGCTGGCCTACCGCAGCTGCCAACATGAGCAATCCGGTCAACTGAACAGTGAAAGCCTTGGTCGAAGCAACCCCGATTTCGGTACCAGCTTTCATTAGATAGGCCATATCCGATTCTCGAACCAACGACGAACCCGGCACATTGCACAGCGTCAGACTGGTCATATAGCCTTGTTGTTGAGCCAAGCGTAGCGCTGCTAAAGTATCGGCTGTTTCTCCCGATTGGGAAATCGTTACCAGCAAACTGTTGGGACGTACAAACGATTGTCGGTAACGATATTCAGAGGCAATTTCCACATTGCACGACACCCCAGCAAACTCTTCAAACCAGTATCTCGCCGTCATACCCGCGTGATAACTGGTACCACAGGCGATAATCTGTACATGCTCCACTTGCGGCAGTAACTCATCGGCACGCTCACCAAAGGCTTCATCCAACACACGCCCCTCCTGGATACGGCCCTCCAGAGTTCTTTGAATAGCCACCGGCTGTTCAAAGATTTCTTTTTGCATGTAATGTCGGTAGTTGCCCTTGTCACTCGCATCACGAGTAATCGTCGACTCCTCCACCGCTCGTTCTACCGGGTTACCCTGTTCATCCACAATGGTGACCGACGTACGGGTAATCTCCGCAACATCACCCTCCTCCAGAAACGAGAACTTACGGGTGACAGGCAAAAGAGCGAGTTGATCAGACGCTATAAAATGCTCACCGATGCCATAGCCGATCACCAAGGGGCTTCCAGATCGTGCAACGATCAACGTTTCAGGGTGCTCGCGATCCATGATGACCGTACCGTAGGCACCATCGAGCATGCGCACGACATTCTGCACCGCACTAAACAGGGTGTTTGAGGTCTTTAGTTCGTGTTCGACCAGATGCGCAATCACTTCCGTATCTGTGTCGGAGGTAAATTCATAACCTTTGGCTTTTAGCTCTTTTCGTAACTCAGCGTGGTTCTCAATAATACCGTTGTGTACAACCGCTATTCTATCGGTAGAGACGTGGGGGTGAGCGTTCTGTTCATTGGGTTCTCCATGGGTAGCCCAGCGAGTATGCGCGATACCCGTACCGCCCGGCATTCCCGAGGACTCAACGGCATCAACCAACGATTTCACTTTGCCCACACGACGCATTCGCTGCAGTTCACCATCGCCATTAATCGTGGCGATGCCCGCAGAGTCATACCCGCGATATTCCAGGCTTTGCAAGCCCATCAACAATATTTCAGCAATATCTCGCTGGGCTACCGCACCTACAATTCCACACATAGTTAGCTGTCCTTCGCGCGTTCGGTCGCGCTAGCGTTTTTTTCTAGGCCGTTTCCAGCCTGACAAAGAAATCTGTTTTGATCGATTGAGCGTTAACTGCTCTGGCGGTGCATCACTACTCAGAGTAGATCCTGCTCCCACGGTCGCGCCCTGCTTTATGGTAATGGGTGCAACCAACGCGCTGTTAGAGCCTATAAAGACATCGTCTTCAATGGTAGTCTGATGCTTGAAGGCACCATCGTAATTGCACGTTATAGTTCCGGCACCCACGTTCACATCCTTGCCTATATCGGCATCACCGATATAAGTCAGATGATTAACTTTGCTTCCCTCACCAATTATGGCTTTCTTGGTCTCACAAAAGTTGCCAATTTTGACCCCGTTCGCCAAATGACAGCCGGGTCGAATTCGAGCGAACGGACCGATATCACAATTTGTACCTACCACCGAGTCTTCGATGACACAATTCGCCAACACTGTGGTGCCATCAGCAATCATCGAATTGATGATCTGACAATTGGGGCCTATCACCACATTGCTGCCGATTTCGCACTCGCCGACAAACACACAATTGATATCAATCAGGCTGTCCGTACCGGTCTTCAGGCTACCTCTCACATCAAGGCGGGAGGGGTCTGCCAAGGTCACTCCAGATTCCATAAGCTGTGTCGAGATTTGTCGCTGGTGAACACGCTCCAGTTCGGCTAGCTGGATTCGCGAATTAACGCCATCGACCTCCCAGGCATCGTCTGGGTGCACCGTATTTATTTTGATGCCCTGCGCATGAGCCAGCGCAAAGATATCGGTGAGATAGTATTCGTTCTGAGCGTTATTGTTATCGATAGCACTTAGGAGTTGTTTCAAATGTCCGCCAGCCACGGCAATGACACCCGCATTGCCTTCGCGTATCTTCAATTCAGAAGGCGATGCATCTTTCTGTTCCACGATTCCGATCACATCACCTGAGTCGTTGCGTAGGATACGTCCGTAGCCGGTGGGGTCATCCATGATCAACGTCAGCAGAGACATTTCATCACTGCTCGCTGAATCGAGTAGCTTTTTGTAGGTACTTGCCCGCGTTAAAGGCACATCGCCGTAGGTGACCAACACAATGTCATCTTGTTCAATACCATCCAGTCCTTGCATCACCGCATGACCCGTACCCATTTGCTCAGTCTGCAATGCCCAATTGACTGGCTGAGCAATGGTCTCCTTAACCAACTCTGCACCGTGCCCGATCACGACCGTAACGCTGGCGGGATCTAAAGAAAAGGCGGTATCTAGCACATGGCCCAACAGCGGCTTCTCAGCCAGTCGATGGAGCACTTTGGGCAGCGCGGATTTCATACGCGTACCCTTTCCTGCAGCAAGAACAATAAAACGGATTGTCATGGTTAACCTTGTGTGAACGAAGAGGCGCAAACACCACCAAACAAGTTAGCAATCTATTGCAAATGGGCGACCAGTTGGGCGGTATGAACCGATTTAGAACCAGCAGCCAGTGGGAATTGACATTAAGACACTTCTGAAAAGCGTTTCGGGCCGAGATTATGGCGCCAGAATCGACTTTTGTCAGGAAAATGGCAATTCGGCGGCTTTTTCTAAGCTTATCGACACCATTTGCACCGTCACCGCTTAGCAGGCAAACTGGAGTCACAAAAACTATTCGGAGAAGCTGATGAACTACGTTAGGAATCTCATCACCACCGGCATGCTCAGCGCAGCGCTTTTAGCACCTGCCGTCTGGGCAGAAGATCCTGTACGGGGCGGTACACTAATTCAAGCCATCGAAAATACACCCAGACACTTGAACCCTGCCGTGCAGTCGGGTATCGCCACCGGTGAACCGGGCACACAATTGTTCGCTGCACCATTGCGTTACGATGACGACTGGACACCTCAACCGTACCTGGCCAAAAGTTGGGAAGTCTCCGAGGATGGTCTTAGCGTGACACTGAACCTCATCGAGGGCGCAACGTTTCATGACGGCGAGCCCATAACCTCCAAAGATGTTGCATTTTCGATAAAGACCATTCAAGAGAACCATCCGTTCAAAGCGATGTTTGCTCCGGTCACTGCGGTAGAAACGCCGGATGACAACACCGCGGTTCTGAAATTGAGCAAACCACATCCGGCACTGCTGCTGGCCATGTCATCGCAATTGTGTCCGATCATTCCAGAGCATATCTATGGCGATGGACAAGACCCAAAAGCACATCCAGCGAATTCAGAAGGTGTGGTGGGCAGCGGCCCGTTCAAACTGGTCGAGTTCAAGCGCGATGAGCACATCATTCTCGAACGCAATGAAAACTTCTTTATCGAAGGCCGGCCCTATTTAGATAAAATCGTGATGCGCATAATCAAAGATCCATCCGCTCGCGCCATCGCGCTGGAAACGGGCGAAGTGCACTTATCTGGATTTCAACAAAATCCGCAGGACATCAATCGCCTGAAAAAAGCCGAAGGTGTGGTCGTTAACCCAGAAGGGTATGCCGCCATCGGCCCATTAGCCTGGCTAGCCTTCAACACCGCCAAAGGCCCAACAGCCGATGTCAAAGTTCGTCAAGCCATTGCTTATGCCGTTGACCGTAATTTTATTAATAAAGCCATTATGTTGGGCACAACAACACCGGCCGCTACAGGCATTCACCCTGGCAGTCCGTTCTATGAGCCCGACGTGGAAAACTACGACCTTGATTTGGATAAGGCAAATGCCTTGTTGGATGAAGCTGGCTATGCCAAAGATGACGATGGCATCCGATTTGGTCTAACGGTTGACTATGGCTGGGCCGGCATCAAGGCACCGGCTGAATACATCAAGCCTCAACTAAAGAAAATCGGCATCGCTGTCACGGTGAGAGCAGCTCCAGATTTCCCAACCTGGGCGAATCGGATTAGTAACCACGACTTCGATATGACCTGGGACGTAGTGTTTAATTGGGGCGACCCAGTGATCGGTGTACATCGGACTTATCAGTCATCGAACATCAAAAAAGGTGTGATTTGGTCTAACACACAAAGCTATCAGAACGCTGAGGTGGATGAAATTCTAGAAGCCGCTGGCGCTGAAACAGATCCTGCCAAACGCAAAGAACTGTACTCCAGATTCCAAAAGATCGTGGCGGATGAAGTACCCGTTTACTGGGCCTACACCTTGCCATACCACACTATATCAAGCGAGAAAGTCGGTAATGCACCAGAAGGTATCTGGGCAACTTCCTCTCCAATGGATCGGGTTTACCTGAAACAGTGATTCCAACCTAAGGCGCAAGGATGCGCCTTCTCTGCACAACACGGCGTTCCTGTTCCTCTAACGAATGACTTTTGTAAACACTCTTGTTCAACGCTTGCTATATGCAGCGCTGCTATTGTTCGCGGTACTCATACTCAATTTCCTATTGATCCACTTAGCCCCTGGGGATATTGCCGACACAATCGCAGGCGGCATGGGCGGTGCGGATGAATCGGTTATGCAACAGATTCGTAGCGACTATGGTTTGGATTTGCCCTGGTGGCAGCAGTTACAAAATTATCTAGTCGGTGTGACTCGCTTCGATTTAGGTTATTCGTTTTTCTACAATGTGCCGGTAACCACGCTTATTCTGGAAAAGCTCCCAGCGACGTTGCTGTTGGTTGTTACCGCTCAATTATTGGCGTTACTCATCGGCACGCTACTGGGCGTACTCTCTGCCAGAAAACCCAATGGTCTCACGAGCCATTTCGTGACATTACTTGCACTGTTTGGCTATTCAGCCCCCGTGTTCTGGACAGGCATTATGCTGTTGATTGCGTTCTCGTTGATGATCCCTTTGTTTCCAGTAGCTGGCATGCAGGATGTCACGGTGCCCCCCGGCACCTTTGCACACATATTGGATGTTGCGCATCACATGGTGCTGCCAGTGCTAACCCTAACATCGGTGTTTTTGGCCCTCTACAGCCGGCTGTGTCGAGCCAGCATGATGGAAGTTCTGGGGGCCGACTACATCCGAACGGCTCGAGCCAAAGGGATATCGGAAACCCAAATCATAATGAAACATGCGCTGAAGAATTCTTTAAGCCCGGTCGTAACGTTGGCAGGCTTGCAGTTCTCAGCCGTCATCTCTGGTGCCGTGTTAGTTGAAGCGGTATTCAGTTGGCCCGGATTAGGTTCACTGGCGTTGCAATCGATCATTGCACGTGACACCCCAACCATATTGGGTATTTTATTTTTCTCCAGTTTGGTTGTCATCGTGGGTAATTTACTGACCGACCTTGTGCTGCGTTTGATTGATCCCAGGATTCGAAATGAGCGCTGAGCGTGCCCAACACCCTGTGGCGGAAACAGTTCGGATGTTCGCAGGTAATTACGCCGCGGTGGCCGCTATTGTGGTGTTACTGATTATTGTCGTGGCGGCTATGGTCGGGCCGATCGTTTATCCCACGGATCCATTCGAAATGGTTTGGGCACCTTTTTCACCCCCAGGGGAAGAGGGGTTTCTCTTCGGTACGGATTATCTGGGTCGAGATATTCTGGCAGCACTGCTGGCGGGCGGTCGGGTGTCGTTGGCGATTGGCTTATCGGCGGCCTTTATGAGTGTCTTCATTGGCATAACCATTGGCGCATTGGCTGGCTTTTATGGCGGCTGGGTGGAAGAAGTGTTGATGCGCATTACCGAATTCTTCCAGGTATTGCCAACGCTGTTGTTTTCGATGGTGATCGTTGCGCTGTTTGGAGCCTCACTACCCATCATTACGATTGCTATCGGTATTGTCAGTTGGACAGCCGTGGCGCGTATCACAAGAGCTGAGTTTTTACGCATACGTGAAATGGAGTATGTCAAAGCGTCCCGCTCCAGTGGGGCAAGTAACCGACATTTGATCTTCTCAGTGATTCTTCCCAACGCTCTGCCACCGATCATTGTGCAAGCAGCACTTATGGTTGGGTCGGCCATTCTGTTTGAAGCAGGCTTGAGTTTCCTGGGTTTAAGCGATCCAAATGTGATGAGTTGGGGTCAGATCATTGGTTCAAACCGACCGTACATTCTCGATGCTAGCTACACAGTCACGATTCCCGGTTTGGCCATATTTGTCACCGTACTCGCGATATCACTGGTAGGCGATGGATTGAACGATGCACTCAACCCCAAACTCAGACAACGCTGATATGAGTGAACCGTTACTCAGCGTGGAGAATCTCACCGTCACGTTAGACACACGCGATGGCGTTTTACCGGTTATTGATCGACTCTCTTTTTCTCTTTCCGCCGGGGAATCGATAAGCCTTGTGGGTGAATCAGGCTGTGGTAAATCCATGACTGCGCTTGCACTGATGGGATTAGTTCCTAAACCCGTGGGCAAGCTTTCAGGCGGTTCAATTAAGTTTGACGGCCAAGTGCTCAGCGATCTGGAAGAATCGAAACTCAGACGCATACGTGGCAACGACATATCAATGATTTTTCAAGAACCGATGACGTCTTTAAACCCCGTGTTTACTGTTGGTGAGCAGATCGCTGAGGTGTTAAGAGAACATCAATCTATGTCTCGAAAAAGCGCCTTTGATAGCGCGATAGAGCTACTGGATTCGGTTCATTTACCCAATCCAAAACAGCGCGCCAGGGACTACCCGCATCAACTCTCCGGCGGACAGCGCCAGCGTGTCATGATTGCGATTGCACTTGCCTGCAAACCAAAAATTCTAATAGCCGATGAACCTACCACAGCACTGGATGTCACCGTTCAAGCCCAAATATTCGAATTACTCAGAGAATTGCAAACCCATACAGGAACGGCCATTTTGTTGATTACTCACGACATGGGTGCTGTCGCAGAAATGTCAGAACGAATGCTGGTGATGTACGCCGGGCGAAAAGTAGAAGAAGGCAGCGTTAGTGATGTGTTGAACGAACCACAACATCCCTATACGCGTGGCCTAATTTCTTGTGTGCCGCATCTTGTCCAGGACAACATCGATACTCTACCGCCGCTCGAAGAGATCCCCGGTATCGTGCCGTCATTAAAAGAGTTTGGCCAGAACCGCTGCTTGTTTGAATCTCGTTGCCAACGCTCTTCTGCTCAGTGTTCCCAGGAACGGCCCAAAGACGTCACCAACGCCAACGGGCACACGACAGCCTGCTGGAATTTGGGTGGTACTGCGTGAACGATGTATTACTCAGCATTGAACACTTGTCGGTACGTTTTGCCGTGGGCCGCCGGCTGGGAAAAAAGCGCTATTTATACGCCGTCGATGATGTCTCTTTCGATGTCAATCGCGGTGATACGCTGGGTATCGTCGGCGAATCGGGTTCTGGTAAAACGACCGCGGCTCTTGCCATTGCACGACTGCTAACCGCCTACGAAGGATCCGTCGAATTTAAAGGTCAGAATCTTTTAAAGCTCAACGCCAACGAATTAAAAGCGGTGCGACGCCAGATACAGTTTATGTTTCAAGACCCTTATTCGAGTTTAAATCCACGCCTACGCGCGGGCCGCGTTGTGCGTGAACCTTTGGATCATTTAACTGATGACACTAAGGCAAGCCGTGAAGCCACCGTGGCCCACCTATTCGAGCAAGTGGGGTTACGACCAGAACAACAAGCCCTATTTCCACATCAATTTTCAGGCGGGCAAAGACAACGGCTGGGCATAGCTCGAGCCTTGGCCACCAAACCTGAACTATTAATATGCGACGAACCCGTCTCAGCATTGGATGTCGCGGTACAATCGCAAATTCTAAATTTGCTACGTCGCCTACAGACAGAACTGCACTTAACTATGCTGTTTATCTCGCATGATTTAGGCGTTGTTCAGTATGTTTGTAATCGAATTGCCGTGATGTATATGGGTAAGGTGGTGGAACTGGCCGATCGCAAACACTTGTTTTCCACACCACAACATCCTTACACACAGGCATTGCTGTCGGCTGTTCCATCGATTAATAAGCGACAACAACCCGCCCAAAAAATAGTGTTAACGGGCGATCCAGCGGATGCCATTGATCGCCCGATTGGGTGCCGGTTTGCGGGTCGTTGCCCGGTGGCCGAAGACCTATGCCATCGAGAGGAGCCCAAGTTAGCGTCGTATCAAGACGGTCAACGAGTGGCTTGTCATCGAGTGAGCCCTGGTCAACCCTCACCGCTAACATTGACCCAAGAACCACCTTGAGCGGATGAATTCACACAGCTGGTGATAAATCTCACACCATCAACACCATCATCAATGGTGGGGAAGTGAACATCATCGGGAACCGGTTGATTGGATTTTGCAGCATTGATGGCTGTGGCAGCTTCAGTATATAAATTCGCGAAACCCTCCAAATAACCTTCCGGGTGCCCGGGAGGAACACGACTCATTCGAGTTGACGCATCACTAGCACCAGCGCCACTGCGTGTGATTAACTGCTTAGGCTCTCCCAATGGTGTGTACCACAGATAGTTGGGGTCTTCCTGTTTCCACTCCAATCCGCCCTTAGTGCCAAACACTCGAACCGCGAGCGCATTTTCATTGCCGGGTGCGACTTGACTCGCCCAGAGCATACCTTTAGCGCCGCCTGCAAACCGTAGCATCACATGCGCATTATCATCGACGCGACGACCATCCACAAAGCTATCAAGATCTGCGCACAACGACTCTAATGTCAGGCCACTGATAAACGCAGCCAGGTTATACGCATGGGTGCCGATATCGCCGATGGAACCACCGGCACCCGTTTGCGCAGGGTCAGTCCGCCATGATGCCTGCTTTTGACCAGTGCTCTCTATATCTTCAGTGAGCCAATCCTGCACATACTCGGCCTGTACCAAACGAATATCCCCGAGCATACCGCTGGCCACCATCTCTCGTGCTTGTCGCACAACCGGATAACCGGTGTAGTTGTGAGTCAATACAAACAGCGCCTTGGACTGCTCACACACGGCTTTAAGCTCTAAGGCATCTTCCAAAGTGGAGGTTAATGGTTTGTCGCAAATAACGTGGATGCCATTTTCTAGAAAGGCTTTGGCCACTGGAAAATGCAAATGATTCGGTGTAACGATGGACACCGCTTCTATACCATCGGCTCTAGCACTCTCTGCCTCTGCCATCTGCGTAAAACTGCCGTAAGCCCGGTCGGGATCAATACCCAGATCACCGGCAGATGCTTTGGATTTTTCTGCCGTGGAGGAAAAAGCACCCGCTACCAACTCGTAGTGATCATCGATACGCGCGGCTATCCGGTGCACTCCACCAATAAAGGCATCTCGGCCACCGCCGACCATACCCAATCGTATTCTCTCATTATGCGTTTGCTCGCTACCTTCGATCGCCATTGTCGTTACACCTTGATGCCTAGCATTCGTTTGTTGGCTTCCTGATCGGTTCCTGAATCGGCAAAATCATCAAAGGCTCTTTCTGTCACTCGAATGATGTGGTGCCGAACAAACTCAGCGCCTTCCCTTGCACCGTCCTCAGGATGCTTTAAGCAACATTCCCACTCCACAACCGCCCAACCATCAAAATCATAGCCAGAAAGTTTCGAAAATATCGCTGAAAAATCGATTTGCCCGTCTCCTAAACTACGAAACCGGCCCGCTCTCTCAACCCAATTTTGATACCCCGAATACACCCCTTGTCTACCAGTGGGATTAAATTCGGCGTCCTTGACATGAAACATTTTGATGCGCTCATGATAGATATCGATATTGTCGAGATAATCCATCGCCTGCAGACAGTAGTGCGACGGGTCGTACAACATATTGCAACGAGGATGATTGTTGAGCCGCTCTAAAAACATCTCGAACGTAATGCCATCATGTAGATCTTCACCAGGGTGAATCTCATAGCAAACGTCCACACCGCACTCATCGGCTTTGTCTAATATCGGTTTCCAACGTTTGGCCAACTCATCGAAGGCGGTTTCGATGAGCCCAGCCGGACGTTGCGGCCATGGGTACACATACGGCCAAGCTAACGCACCAGAAAAAGTGGCGTGTCCTTTGATACCCATGTGTTTCGATGCTTGCAAGGCTTTCATGACTTGATCCACGGCCCAGGCCTGCCTTTTATCTGGATTACCTCTAACGCTCTGTGCCGCAAAACCATCAAACGCTTCATCGTAAGCCGGGTGCACGGCCACCAGTTGACCTTGCAGATGGGTGGATAACTCGGTGACTGCCACGCCGTTGGCTTTAGCGACACCCACAATTTCATCACAGTAGTCTTTCGAACTTGCCGCTTTTTCCAGATCAAATAGGCGGCCATCCCAAGAGGGAATCTGAACGCCTTCGTAGCCTATATCCGCAGCCCAGCGTGTGATGGAATCCCAGGAGTTAAACGGTGCTTCATCGCCGGCGAATTGTGCTAAAAACAGAGCTGGGCCTTGAATCGTTTTCATGGTAAATCCTATGGTTAGTTCATCTCTTTGACGGTGACTACTCTACTACTCGCACAGTGCTTCGAACAAGCGGGCAATCGCTTCAGCGCCTGGGTCATTGTGGCCTTTTAACTGATCTGCTGAGACGTAGGTCGCGCGCCCGGCCTTGGCTTTGACAATGTTAGCGGTGGCATCAGCGCCCTGACGTGCTGCGTCTCGGGCCGCATGGATACTCGTGGGTAATGCCTTCAAAGCAGGAGCCAACGAATCAATCATGGTTCTATCACCCAGATCGGCACCACCGACTTGTTTGATTCGATCCAGTCCGGCACTCAACGCCTCTACGGTGTCTTTGCCCGACGCAGACGCATCACCTGCGGCTGTAAAAAATATGGCAAGCAATACCCCTGAGGAGCCACCCATCGTTTGACTCAACTCCGAACCAATCGCTCGATACAACTGCGTCATATCCGCCAGCGGTAGTTCATCCAATGCCCCCTTCATTGCCCGAGCCGCCACCGCTAATGTTGAGCCCGTATCACCATCACCAGATTGCGCATCCAGCGAATTTAAGTCGGCTTCATTGGCTATTAAAATATCGCAGCATCGATCCATAAACTGACGACGCTCTGCATTTTCCGATGGGATGGCCTTCAGAGGTGCCAACCCCTCTGGCAGTGGTTGCAATTCAGGTTCCTGTACCCGATTCATACCCGGCCAAGCTATCGGCTCTACCGCGGCTTGCAATAAAGCTTCGTCTTCGCCACTGACCGGAAATAAGGATACGGAAAACCCGCGCATATCCAACGAGGTCATCATAGGCGCCGGCCCAACCAACCATTGAATCTGTTTACCGATCTCTGAATTCAATAGCTCATCGGTCAAGATAGACATTTCAAGAGGCGTCACGCCACCCAAATTGTTCATTAGCGCAACCAGTGGCTCTTTAGTAACAGTGGTGTTGAGTTTATTCACCACCTGAGCTATCGCACCGGCTGCATCTGAGAAATCCACCTGCTCAACGCCAGCCTCACCATGAATACCCAAGCCTAATTCTGCTTTACCGGGTGGAATACGATTCTCTTTTGGGGAACCTGGCACCGTGCACGTGTCCAGCGACATACCAATCGATCGAACTGCTTTGATCACTCGCGACGCAGCCTCGGTCACACGATCCAGATCTTGACCCTGCTCAGCCAAAGCACCGGCAATTTTATGAACGAACAACGTTCCAGCAACACCGCGCGCCTGTGGTAAATCAGGCAGTGCTATGTCATCGTCGACCACCACCATGTGCACCGTCAATCCCAACGCTCGCGCGCGTTCAGCGGCCAAGCCAAAATTCAATCGATCTCCAGTGTAATTTTTAACGATCAATAAACACCCGGCATCTCCAGTGACAGCCAAAATCGCCGCCAGCACGGCATCCACCGATGGTGATGCAAACACATCTCCACAGACAGCCGCTGTAAGCAGGCCTTGCCCGACAAAACCGGCATGCGCTGGCTCGTGTCCAGAGCCCCCACCGGATATCAGCGCAACTTTGTCTTTGTCCCAGTGCTTTCGAACGACCACTTTAATGTGTGGGTAACCATCAAGACGCGCCAGTGGCACTGGTGCTGCTCTGAGCAAACCATCCAATGCATTGACGACGACAGACTCTTTGGTGTTTATAAACTGGGCCACAGCTACACTCCTAAATAGGCTACTAATAAGTTGCTCGACCACCGGATAAATCAAAGACACCGGCAGTAGTAAAGCTATTTTCCTTTGAGCACAACCAAACAATCATGGCTGCTGCTTCGTGCAATTCCAAAAATCGACCACGAGGTATTTTCGATAGCATGTAATCAATATGTTCTTGCGCCATTTGATCAAAAATGCGGGTCCGGGCAGCGGCAGGTGTGACGCAATTGACCGCAATATCCATATCTGCGAGCTCCTTTCCCAGCGATTTGGTTAAGCCAATGACGGCGGCTTTGGAAGATGAATACGCTGACGCATTTGGGTTGCCTTCCTTGCCAGCAACCGAGGCGATGTTGACAATCCGACCGTATTGCCGCTCACGCATCAGAGGTACCACCACTCGATTAACGTGAAAAGTGCCAAACAGATTGATCTCGATAATCTGTTTAAATTCGTCCACTGGGTAGTCGGCTAATGGTGCATTGCTGCCAGCAATGCCGGCTGAATTCACTAAAATATCGATACCACCGAATGCCTGCACGGTGGTTTCGAAAGCGGTCTGTACACTTGGCCAATCGGCTATATCACAGGCTACCGCAATCGCCCCATTAGCTAGGCCCCTGGCAGTCTCTTCTGCCAGCGATGTGTCAGTATCCCAGAGTGCGACACGGGCGCCGGCGCTGGATAATGCCTCGGCCACCGCTTTGCCAATTCCTTGTGCGCCACCGGTGACAATGGCCGTTTGATCCTTAAAGCTCATACGCTACTCTCGTTGGTTGACGGGTGAGAACATCATACCTTCCTCACACGACCGCCCGGTTTGGGCGCTTCGGGAAACGAGATTTCACTCGTTCGCAAAATGTTTACCGCACTCTGATAGGCATAATCCAAATGCGACTGCATCGCATATCGAGCTTTATCGCTGTCTGCCGAATTTAACGCACTCAAAATAGCACGATGTTGCTCAATAGTTTTTTCGGCCTGACCGACACGCGGCATCATGATATGCCGGCATCTATCGAGCTGCGTTTTTGAAATCACGACGGTCCGCCACAGCCGAGTAAGTTCACATATGCCAGCGATATAACGATGAAAGGCATCATCAATTTCAATCGCCCGCACATACTCTTGATTCGAAATAGCGAGCGTGTGCTGTTCGATGATTCTGGCAAGTGCGCTCGCATGAGATTGCGTCATGGCCTGAGAGGCTTGGGAAGCACTTTCCATCTCAAGTGCCCGTCTAATCAGATAGGCCTCTTCAATAGATTTTAAATCCAGCTGGGAGGCCCGCGTAGCAGACTGCGCCACCACGTCGACCAGATGTTCATCGCTGAGTCGTTTGATCGCTTCTCGGATGGGTGTTCTCGAGATACCCAGCTGCGAGGCGATCGATTTCTCACTAACGAGCTCACCAGGTTTTATTTCTGCGGTCAGAATTAGCTTGTGCAGTAGCGAATAGACCTGATCACTCATCGAGTCCTGGCGATTTAGTCGGTAGCCGCTGAGACCTTGAATCATCAGAAATTGCGCCCCTTTCAGGTGCAGGGAAACGATGGCACGAGGCCAGTTGACGGTCGGTCAGACCGACGCTGGACCCGCTATGGTCAATCTGTTCTAATACTAATATATCAGTTACGAGATTCTCTGACTATGCCAGCACAGAACAGCTACCCTCGTCTTCACAATGCCATGTGGCCCGGTCTGGTAGGCAAGGGGCCCGATTCCGAGCCGCCCATCGACTTAGACACGATGCTAGAACTTACCGCCAACGCGGAAGTGGACGGTGTACGCTTTGACGGCGTTGATCTTTTTTTATCAGATCCACATACACCCATACTGGCTGACGACGATCAGATTCAGGCGCTAGCGGATAAAGTTCAAGCCAAAGGTTTGTCGATTGGCTCCTGTGTCGCTCCGGTCTGGGAACCCACCGGTGGCGGGTCGGCAATGGGCACCAGTGATGAACGTAAGGCCTTTCTCGAGGCGGTGAAAAACGCCTGTCGCATAGCCAGCCGGCTAAGCGCATTGGGGGTACGCCCCAGTGGTGTGATACGCATTGATTCGTCCTGCTCCCCGGCCGATTGGGCTAAGGACCCAGCGGGCAATACGAAAAAAATAGCAGACACATTTAAACAAGCGTGTGACATCGCTGCAGACTTCGGTGAACGTTTGGCAGCCGAAGGAGAGATCTGCTGGGGTGGAATGCACTCATGGAAGGCCATGCTGGACACACTCGAAGCCACAGGTCGGCCCGACATCATCGGTTTTCAAGCTGATATGGCACACACACTTTTATACACCCTCGGCTACAACGCCCCTGAGCATCGAATACTTGCCGAAGGCAAGGAGCTCGATGATCGCGAGGCACTGAATGATGCCATCAAAACCATGACTAACGCCCTACGTCCATGGACCATCGATTTTCATGTCGCACAAAATGATGGAACTGTAAAAGGTGAAGGCTCACATGACAAAACCGGTCGGCACTGCCTGCCGGAAGATCCTAATGGCAAGCTGGATATTGCGCATCACGCTGGCGCCTGGCTGCGGGATGAACAAGGCAATCTGACGAAAGCCTGCCAGCATATTTGTTGGGATGGCTGCATGTTTCCCAACGAGCAGTTAACCGATCCAAACACCTGGAATTCCATTCTCAGCGCAATGATGCAAGTGCGAGAGCAACATGGCTGGAATGACTAGAGGATTGCAACCATGGCTAGGAAATCAGTAAATATTGGGTTGATTGGCTGCGGCTTTATGGGCCGAACTCACTCCAATGCGTTTCGTCAAGCAGACGTATTTTTTGATCTTGAACGAAAACCGATACTCAAAGCCGTGTGTTCGCGCACCGCAAAAACCGCTGAAAGCTTTGCTGAGCGCTGGGGTTATGAATCCAGCGAAACCAGTTGGCAATCACTAATCGAACGTGACGATATTGATCTTATCGATATCGCCAGCCCCAACGATACTCACCATGACATAGCCATAGCTGCAGCCAAAGCTGGAAAAATGGTGATGTGTGAAAAACCACTGGGACGAAACGCAACCGAATCCAAAGCTATGGTTGATGCGGTGGAGGCGGCGGGTGTTAACAATATGGTTTGGTACAACTATCGACGGGTGCCAGCGGTCACTCTTGCAAAGCAACTGATTGATGAAGGCAAGCTTGGGAAGATTTTTCACTACCGCGCCGACTTTCTACAAGACTGGACGATCGCGAGTGATTTACCACAAGGTGGTGAAGCTCTGTGGCGATTGGACAAATCAGTTGCGGGCAGCGGTGTCACCGGGGATTTGCTGGCGCATTGTATTGATACGGCCATGTGGTTAAACGGTGGCATCGATGAAGTGGTCGGCATGACAGAGACCTTTATCAAAGAACGCCAGCACCAACTCACCGGCAAGGTAGAACCGGTCACGATTGATGATGCGAGCCTGTTTATGGCGCGTTTTGCCAATGGCTCGCTGGGTAAATTCGAAGCGACTCGTTATGCACGCGGCCACAAAGCGCTCTACACACTGGAAATCAACGGGGAGCATGCGTCCATACGGTGGGACCTCCACGATTTGCATCGGCTGCAGTTCTTTGACCACGGCGATGAAGGCCGTTGTCGCGGTTGGCGTTCGGTGCACATCACCGACGGAGAACAGCCCTATATGGATAAATGGTGGGTTCCCGGTCTGCAAATTGGCTACGAGCACACATTTATTCACCAATTTGCGGATTTTATGGACGGGTTAGCCTCTGGCCAGGCGGCAGCGCCGACGTTTGTGGATGCTCTGGCTACCGATCGGGTGACCGACGCGGTATTGAGCTCAGCGGAAACACGACAGTGGAAGAGAGTCGCGGATTAGGATAGATTAAGTTCACGGTGCAGCCAACAAGGGCAAGATGGCACAACTAATAATAGAAAACTTGAGTCGGAACTTCGGCGCGCTACAAGCTCTGAACGATATTTCCTTTTCGGTTGAAGAGGGAGAATTCTTTTGTCTTCTTGGTGCATCTTCTGCTGGCAAAACCACCACACTGCGAGCCATCGCGGGGCTCGAAGAACTAGCCGGTGGCTCGGTTACTTTCGACGGTAGAGAGTTGACTGGATCACCAGTACAAGGTCGTGGAATGTCGATGATTTTTCAGACGTTCGCCCTTTATCCGCACCTAAGCGTCTATGCAAATCTAGCCTATCCACTGGTGCGCGATAAAGTTAACGGCAGCGAGATACGCAGGCGCGTTAACGAAGTCGCGGAGCTGCTTCGCGTTACCCACACACTAAAACGCAAACCCAGCACACTCTCCGGTGGTGAGCAACAGCGTGTCGCCATTGGCCGCGCCATTGTCCGGCGTCCGAAATTATTGCTGCTCGATGAACCCCTCACCAATCTCGATGCCAAACTGCGGCACGATATGCGGGCTGAATTTAAACGCCTGCACCGTGAACTCGGAATGACGATGTTGTATGCCACACCCGATCAGCTCGAAGCGCTGACCATGGGCCAACGTATCGCGTTAATCGACAATGGAAAAATTGTTGAAACAGGAACACCGCGCGATTTATACGGTGAACCCTCTCATACCTTTGTCGCCAGTATGCTCGGCTCACCGGCAATTAATTTAATCCATGGCAAGATCGGTAATGCCGTTGCTAATCAAACACTGGAATTACCTTTTGGCGAAATAGATATCGGCCCGCTGAATCTGAAATCTGAATTGTCAGTGGGGGACAAAGTTACCTTAGGCGTCAGACCTCAAGATCTGCACGTCACAGGAGACAACCACGCATCCATTTCACCAGATCTAAACCTTTCAGGTCGCATACATCTCACAGAACCCTTGGGTGATGTGACGATTCTAGATATAGATGTAAAAGGCAACCTGTTAAAAATGGTTCTACCCGAAGAAAAAGCAGCTGCTTACTCTGCGGGGCAGGATATAGATTTATCGCTACAGCTGTCAGACGCACACCTTTTTGCCGGTGACTCTGGAATAAGAGTGAGCTGACGGCATTAAAAACCAGCAGTGCCCACATCACTATGACTAAAAAGCAGAGGAGATTTAAATGACACGGTTTAGGATTAAACACCAAGTTCTGGGAACTTGCGCAGCAGCCTTGTTGGCTGGAGGCATCGGGAGTACGGCCCATGCTGCAGATATCACTATCACCATGGCCGCACCCGACTGGCCACCCACACGATTTATGAAGGAGCACTTTGATCAAACCTATAAGTCCCCGGCAGGACACACCACAACACTCGAAATGGACTTCATCCCGTGGCCAAGCTTTTACGAGCGAGTAGCAGCTTCCCTGACCTCAGGCGAACAGAAATACCAGATGATCGTCACCGACAGTCAGTGGCTGGGTTCGTTCGTTGAGGGCGGCTACTACATGGATCTGACCGACAAAATAAAGTCTGATCCTGAATTGATGGCGATTATGGAGGACTTACACCCCGCGCTAGTCTCGGCCTACTCCACCTATCCGCACAAATCGCGAGCGCAACTTGAAGAAGCCGGTACTGCCATAGCACCCGACACTCAATACTACGGCTTTCCGCAATTTCCTGATACCTACGTTACTTTCTACCGTAAGGACATTTTCTGTCATGAAGGTGAAGCAGCGGCGTTCAAGGAAAAATACGACGCTACGTTTCCTTGCACTTATGAAGATTGGCAAGAAGTGGACTGGGAGCGCTATGCGCAAATTGGTGAATTCCTAAAACGCGCAAAAGGTGAAGAACTGGCAGGTGAAACTTTGGAAGATGATTTCTACGGTATTTCCTACCAGGCGGGTAAAGGCTATGACTTCTCGTCTATGCAGGCAAACGCGTTTATCTGGCAACACGGTGGAGATATCTGGGACGAAACCAAGGTGCCTGAAGGCCAGGCCGAAGGCGTGGTTAACTCTGACGTTGCCGTCGAGGCATTCGAGCACTATCTTTCCATGATTCCACTAATGCCTCCGGTGGCCAAAACCGGCCAGATGGATATTTTTGTCATTCAGGATCTCTACATGCAAGGTAAAGTCGCCACTACGATCGACTGGGTGGGATTGGGTGAGCCCGTGTTGGATCCATCAGCGTCGAAAGTGCATGACAAATCGGCCTTTGGGCCAGCGCCCGGATTACGTAAAGACGATGGCTCCATCGATAGAACCGGCAACATCGGCGGTCAGCCCTTTGTGTTGACCACTTGGAATTCGGATGAAGTCGTTGACGAAGCTCTGAATGTAGTCAAGTGGTGGCTGGCTCCCGATACTCAATTGGCAGCCGTTTCCAACGGTGGTCAATCCGGTCTCAAGAGCGTTATGGCCGACCCCAGTTACAATGATTTACGGCCCTGGAATCGCGCTCACGTAGAAATGATTGACTGGCAAAAGGATGTTTGGCACATACCACTATTCTTCGAAATGCTGACACAACAGCAGGAAGAATTCGATAAAGCCATTACTGGTCAGATCTCAGCCAAAGAAGCGCTCGATGCAGTCGCCGCTTTCCAACAAGAATTATTGGAAGACGACGGTTACATCGATTAATTAATTCAGTAACGACACGCCCTGCAGCGAAGGATTATCACTCCCGATAGTCTTACGTTGCAGGGTTTCAAACGATTACCTGCTCAAACAACAATTAGCTTAAGTGCACTGGTCGAGATACAACACATGACAGATGCGGCGTCCGAAAATGGCCTGAAGAAGAGCGGACTCTGGGCCCGCATTACAGCGCCAAAAAATCGCGGCCCTCTACTGGTTGCACCTGCCATCATCACGCTCTTTGTGATGAATATATTCCCGTTACTGTGGTCGTTTGGTTTAAGTTTCTTTAACTATCGCGCCAATCGAACCAATGTTCCAGAATTTGTCGGGCTGAGGAATTTTGAACGAGTCCTGACCGATGAGAAAATTTGGGATCGTTTCCAAACCACCGCTATCATTGTGGGCTCTTCTGTCACGCTGCAACTGATCATCGGTTTTTCGCTGGCCATGTTGTTCGCCAAGCACTTCCCAATGCGCCGTATCATCATGATGTTGGTACTGACACCTATGATGCTGTCGTTTGTATCCGTGGGTGTATTTTTCAAACTCTATTACGAGCCGACATTTGGCCTGCTCAGCTGGATTGTCAATTTCTTCACGACCGAACCATTCGTTTTGCTATCAACGTCCACCGGAGCACTGATCGGCATCATCGTGGCAGACGCCTGGATGTGGTCGCCGTTCGTGATGCTACTGGTACTGGCCGGATTGGTTTCGGTACCAAAGTATCTCTACGAGGCCGCCGAAATCGATCGGGTTAGTTCCTGGCGACGATTTGTCACGATCACGCTACCCTACATCAAGAGCTTGCTGCTGCTGGCCATTTTATTTCGAACCATTGAGACGTTTAAAATTTTTGACATCATTTACATTATTACTGAGGGTGGACCCGGCACCTCTACTGAATCCATAGCGGTGAATATCTATCGGATGGCGTTTCAGAATTTTCGCACCAGTCGTTCCGGTGCACTGGCCTATATCATTCTATTTATCGTGATTGTGCTAACCAATCTGTATCTCTACTCGGTTAATCGACGCGCCTCTGAGGAGACCCTTTAGATGGCTAAGCAACGGGAAATTGGCAAAGCCGGCTGGGGACGATCCGCGGTAGCCGGTATTGTCGGATTCATCTATTTCTTTCCGGTTCTTTGGATTATTCTCACTGCCTTTAAAACGCGAACCGATGCACTGGAAATACCGCCAAAATTCTTCTTCACTCCCACGCTTGAGAATTTTCGAAGTGTTTTTTTCAGAAGCTCGATCACCTCAGGTGACTCTCAGGCAACCAATTTTATTCTGTATTTTTTTAATTCTATTTTTATCGCTGGTACAGCAGTGTTGCTGGCGATGGTCATCGGAACGTTGGCCGCTTATGCGTTTTCTCGACACCCTTTGAAGGGCAACGACACCTACTTGTTCATCATACTAACTACTCGAATGATGACAACGATCGGTGGCATCATTCCCATTTTTCTGATGTTTCGATTAACCGGTCTGGCGGGTAGTTATTGGGGGATTCTACTGCTCTACACCGCCTTCAATATCCCGTTTTCCATTTGGCTAGTGAAGTCGTTTTTTGATGAACTCAATCCAGAAATTGAAGATGCGGCTCGCATGGACGGATCCACTGACTGGCGTGTGTTCTTCGGCATGTGTATTCCGCAAATCTATGCAGGGCTGGCGGCAACCTTTGTTTTTGGAATGATATTGACCTGGAACGAATTCTTGTTTGCTCTGCTCCTCACGGGCGTTGAAACCAGAACCGTTCCAGTGGCGATGGCCCGCACACTCGGAGGCAGTATTGGTGTTGACTATGGTTTACTGGCAGCGATTGTTACCTTGTTTTTGATACCCATCTTTTTGGTGACATTTTTACTGCAGAACCAGCTGCTTCGCGGCGTCACCTTTGGAACGGTTAAAAAATGAGTATCGAACTCAAATCTGCCACCAAAGTCTACGGCGCGCTTACTGCGGTCGATTCCATCAATCTGGACATCCAAGATGGCGAAGTTTTATGCCTGCTCGGACCATCGGGTTGCGGCAAAACCACCACGCTTCGCATGATTGCCGGTCTTGAACCGGCAGACAATGGTGAGATTTATATCGGTGGCAAGCAAGTGAACAACCTGTCTGCACGAGACCGAAACGTTGCCATGAGTTTTCAATTCTACGCGCTCTACCCAAGTCAGTCGGTGGCTAAAAATCTTGCGTTTCCCTTGTTTGCAGAAGGATTAAGCCGCGCAGACATCGACGCCAAGGTTCAAGAAACCTCCCGCGTTCTGCAACTGGATGGCATTCTTGAACGACTGCCGGGTCAATTGGCCGAAGGAGAAAAACAGCGAGTCGCAGTGGGGCGCTCCATTATTCGGAATCCGACTTGTTTTTTGTTTGACGAGCCACTGTCACGACTCGATGTGCAACTGCGCGAGGAAATGCGTGGTGAAATCAAGGAAGTGCTTCAAGGGTTATCCAAACCAACGGTGATCGTGACTCACGATCAGTTAGAAGCTCTGACCATGGCAGATCGCATCGCCGTCATGCGGGCCGGCCAAATTGAGCAGGTCGACACACCGCATAATGTGTTTTCACGTCCGGCAAACCTGTTTGTTGCCGGGTTCATTGGCACTCCGCAAATGAATTTACTACCGGCCACTTTTAGACAAGCTACAAGCGACGGGAAAGGTGAATTCGTTATTGATCAACACCAGAGCATCACGCTTACGCTTGACGAGCATTTTTCAGAGATCAAGGACGGCAGTTCGGTCACGCTCGGCATACGACCGCGAAATTTGAATATCATCAGCGAGCCCCGTTCAGACAGCATTACCCTTCCCATAGACCTTATAGAACCGATGGGAGCGGAAACGCTTGCGCATTTAAAGGATGGTGAACAGGATCTACGAGTGGTCACCGATTGGAAAGTGCCACTGACCGAAGGTGAACACGTACACGCGCAATTCATGCCCGGGTCTGTTCATGTCTTCGCCAATAACGAACAGCGAGTTACCACACTATGACTGCCACACAAGCCAAATGGCTGGAACGCTCGATCATTTCGTTGTGTGTGATATCGATACTAATGATTTTCCAACCATTTTCTATGCAGTTGTTTACCTATGGTTGCATCTTGGTTGTTATTGGCGCGCTGTTGTTTAATCTGGTGCCTTTTTGTCGCGCAGGTGTTCCATTTAGCCAGATTCGCAAGGTCATCCTAATCATACTGGTGGTGCTGATAGTGGCAGCGCTGCTTGGCATTGGCACGGCATTTTTGTACGTAGAATATTTGGAATCTCTGCGCAAGTAGTGGCTGTGTCGACACCCAGTAAAAAATTCGTTTACAGACATTGAGCCATTCAATGATGTCATCGGGTTGTCTGCGTAGCTAACCTGCGAGAGAAAAAATGACTGGAAAATTTATACTATCCCGAGATACCCCCCAAGAAGTTCTGGATTGGGGAAGCCTTCGCTGGATGAGCCATCCGCCTTCCACCAATGCCGAGCAACTCACTGTGATTGAAGTGACGCTACAACCAGGCAAAGGTCACGACTTTCATAAACACCCCGATCAGGAAGAAGTGATCTATGTGATCTCAGGTGAGGTTGAACAGTGGCTAGAAACAGAGAAACAAAACCTGCTCAGCGGCGATTCGCTGTTTATTCCGGCCAACGCCGTCCATGCTTCATTCAATTCAGGTTCAACTGATGCCAAAGTACTCGCCATATTAGGGCCGTGCGTTGGGGATGAAGGCTATGAGCTCGTTGACGTTGCTGGCGAGGATCCCTGGAACACGCTGCGAAACTAACAGTAACGTTGCAGCAGAGAATATATGCAACACATAGGAGACACACGATGAAGATTGGATTTTGCATGCTCTTGTGGACGACTTCCGTGGGCGAAGAGCATCGCCCGTTGCTCGAGAAATTAAAAGCCACCGGCTATGATGGAGTGGAAATCCCTGTGTTCGATGGCACACCGGATGATTACGCCAACATTGGTCAGTTACTCGATGAACTAGGGCTAGATAGAACAGCCATTTCGGTAGTGCCCACACTGGATAAGAACCCACTCGCTGCCGAGCCCAACACACGACAGGCTGCTGTAGACTATCTCAACTGGTGCGTTGACTGTACGGCAGCATTGGGTGCGAACACCTTGGGAGGCCCGCTGCATCAGACGCTGGGTGAATTCTCAGGTAGTGCCACTACGCCAGAAGAATTTGATCGCGCCCGGGAAGTGCATACTCGCGTCGGCGATCACGCCCGCAACTGCAACGTCACCCTTGCGCTGGAAGCAGTTAATCGGTTTGAAACGTATTTTGTTACTACCATGTCCCAGCTCAATGACTACATTGGCTCTGTTAATCACCCGGCGATTAAAGCCATGTACGATACCTTTCACGCCAATATTGAAGAAACTGATCCGATAGCGGCTTACACCGACAATAAACAGCACGTGGTGCATGTGCATATTTCTGAAAATGATCGCGGCGTACCGGGGCGCGGCCACGTGCCTTGGCAGGACACGTTCAAAGCCCTCAAGGCAGGCGGTTATGATCAGTGGTTGACGATCGAAGCATTCGGGCGCGGCCTTCCGGAGCTTGCAGCTGCAACACGGGTCTGGCGCGACTTCTCCGAAAGCCCCGAAGCCGTCTACCAGGAAGGTTTTAACACCATTCGAAACGGTTGGGACCAGGCGTGAGGTGAACGATCTTGGCTTTTGATGCTGTCTTTGTTGGACTTACGATCCTGGATATAGCCGGACGACCGGTTGACGCGATACCAGAAGGTGGTGGTGTCGCATTCATTGATGAGATCCGCATGAATCCGGCTGGAACCGCCTCAGGGGCGGTTATGAACGCAGCGAAGCTCGGCCTTAATTGCGCGACGGTTGCCTGTGTGGGTAATGATGAAAAGGGCGACTTTATTATCGACGCCTATCAACGAATGGGTATCGATTGTTCGATGATTCAACGTTCAACGCAATCTGCTACTTCAGCCACGATTCTGCCTATTCGTTCCAATGGTGAACGACCCGCGTTGCATGCACGCGGCGCGTCCGATGATTTGTATGTGAATAGCGATGACTTTGATCAAGTGTGTAATGCACGATATCTTCACCATGGCGGCACTGGCTTACTCAACAGCATGGACAAAGGGCAAAGCGCTAAGCTTCTGCAGCATGCAAAAAACCAAGGCTTGGTAACGACATTTGATTTGATAGCTCCTAATGAAAACACCATGGATCTACTCAAAGACTTATTGCCTTATGTAGATTATTTTATGCCCTCAATGGAAGAGGCAGAATTTCTTGCCCAATCTTCCTCCCACTCAACGCTGTCCTCCCCATCAGACTTAGCGTCACTGTTTATGGACATGGGTGCCCACTCATGCATCTTCAAATGGGGCGAAAAAGGTTCCTTTGTAAAAACTCCAGATTCTGAATTTCGAGTGCCCGCCTTTGCCGTAGAGGTCACCGACACCACTGGATGCGGTGATAGTTATTGCGGCGGTTTTATAGCAGGCCTCGCCATGGACTATGACCTTGAACAGGCCTGCCGATTGGGTACAGCAGCTTCGGGGCTAGTCGCCACTGGTTTGGGTTCCGATGCTGGTGTGATTGATCTTGACAGGACACTTGCGTTCATGAAATCAGCAACGGTACTGTCATAGCAGAGACGAATCCAGTATGACTTCAACCAAAACTAAAAAGCTAATCAACGATCCCGACAACGTCATCGAAGAGATGCTCGAGGGCATACTTGCCGCGCATCCAGACCACTTACGTCAGTCTGCCGATAACAGCAGAGCCATTATCGCCCGACACGGTCCACGAGACGGTAAGGTTGGCCTGATGATCGGTGGCGGATCCGGCCACGAACCCACCTTTCTCGGTTTTGTAGGCAAAGGGTTGGCCGATGCCGCCGCCATCGGCAATGTATTCGCATCACCGCCACCGGACCCGGCTCTGGAGTGTGCCAAGGCCATCAGCGGCGGCGCCGGTGTTCTGTTTATGTATGGCAACTACGCCGGTGATGTCATGAATTTTGATATGGCCGCGGAGATGGCTGCCATGGATGACATTGAAGTGCGCACTGTATTAACCACCGATGACATTGCCTCTGCACCTGCCACAAACCGCGATGACAGACGTGGAGTTGCGGGTAATTTCTTTATTTTCAAAGCCGCCGGTGCTGCCTGCGACAAAATGCTATCGCTTGACGAGTGCGAACGGATCGCCAGAAAAGCCAATGATCACACCTACACCATGGGAGTCGCTTTGGGTGCCTGTTCGTTGCCGCACACCCTGCAGCCCAACTTTGAATTAGGATCCGATGAAATGGAAATTGGCATGGGTATTCATGGTGAACCCGGTGTTGCCCGTGGGCCATTGCGTTCAGCCGATGACGTAACCGATTCTCTATTAGATCAGATACTCGATGAGATGAAATTAACTCGCGGTGAACGAGTGGCCGTATTAGTAAACTCCTTGGGATCAACATCCTTGATGGAACTCTACGTCATGAATAGACGAGTCCGACAGAGGCTCGATGATAATGGAATAATCACCCACGCTACCTGGGTAGGGCCTTACTGTACGTCGTTGGAGATGGCTGGTGCCAGTATCACAGTGCATCATCTGGACGACGAACTAGTGAGCATGCTGGAGCATCCCTGTGATTGCGCCATGTTCCGAGCAGGTTGAAAACCATCTATGCAACTACTCACCTCCAGTCATTTGATCTCGATATTTCATGCAATGGGCGACGCCATAGAGCGTGAAAAGGATCAACTCTGTGTACTTGATGGAAAAATCGGCGACGCTGATCACGGCATAACCATGTCGATCGGATTCACCGCCATTCGCAAGGCTTTGGGTGAACTGGATCCAGAAACAGCGACACCATCGGATGTATTTAATACGGCCGCTAAGAGTTTTCTTAGCGCAGTGGGTGCATCAGCAGGCCCACTCTATGCCACAGCCTTCATGCGCGCCGCCGCCGCGGTCAAGGGCCAAAACGTTCTAGATACTGCCGCCCTGGCAAGCTCCATCGCAGCAATGGCAGAAGGCATACAGTCGCGCGGCAAGGCCGAACCAGGCGATAAAACTATGTTGGACTCCTGGCTGCCAGCCGCTTGCGTCGCTACCGAATGCAATGACAACACAACGCTGAAAGAACTGATGGTATCGGTCAAACAGGCTGCTGAGAAAGGTGCTCAAGCCACCGTAGCCATGCTGGCTAAGAAGGGGCGTTCAGCAAAACTGGGTGAACGATCTATTGGTCACCAGGATGCAGGGGCTGCATCTACCGCGATATTACTCGGCGCAATGGCAGAAAGCATCGAGCAATTGTGACCAATTGACTAACGTTTACCCTGCACCACTCGATCGAGAATCATGGCGCAAAACAATATGGCAAACCCAGCAAGTATCCCCTGACCCACGCTTGCATATTGAAGCGCTTCCAGAACATCTTCACCCAATCCCTTAGCACCGATAAGTGACGCTACGACTACCATGGCAAGACTAAGCATAATGGTTTGATTGATACCCGCCAAAATAGACGGCGCTGCCAATGGCAAATCTACCCTACGCAGCAAATACCATTTTGAAGCACCATAGGCGATTGCTGCTTCACGAATAGATTCTGGAACGCCCCGCAAACCCAGCACCGTTAATCGAACCACTGGTGTTCCACCAAAAATCATCGTTGTTACTACAGCTGCGGGTTTGCCCGTACCAAAAAAAGCGATAACCGGAATCATGAACACAAACGCAGGCATGGTTTGCATAAAGTCCATGATAGGTCGAATAAACGAATACACTCGCGGGCGTCTAGCACAGTACATACCTAACGGTATACCGATGATTATGCTGAGCATCGCTGCAGTACCGAGAAGAGCCAGCGTTGTCATCGCCTTCTCCCAAAAACCCAGCAGCCCCATATACGCTAAAAACGCAGCTGCAAACACGGCGGCCCGTTTTCCGGCTGACAACGCCGTTAGCAAAATAATAAAGCTAGCGACCACAATCCAGGGCGTATCGACAAACACCAATTCTAAATTGTCCAACACCCAGCGAATGCCCGCCGTGATAATAGTAAACAGCCAATCACCCTTTTCGGTAATCCAATTGAACAAAGATTCCACCCAAACAATAGCGGTTCGCCGAATAGTATCGGTGGTGGGAAACGCAGCTAGCGATGGGAATTTGGATGGAAACGCATAGTTAATAACGCTAACCACATAGATCAACACAACAAATCCGACACTGCTCCAAGTTCTAAAAGGTGACAGGCCTGAGACAAGGCTCCTATCTGATAACCAATTAAAGTAACGTTTTTCCAGCGCTGGGTTGGCAATTACCCCTTGGGCAAGTTTAATCAGAATTAAAAATCCCAACCCGGCCAGAGCGATTGTTGAACCAGCTTCCTGTGCCGCCACCGCCTCAGCCTGCAAATCAACAATGGCTTGCTCCAACGAGGTAATTGCACGCTCAAAAACATTAACGTTATCAGCATTTTTTTCAATCGCCGATTCCAGCTGCTGACGCCTGAATGCCAGCGTACCTTCAATTTGCGATACTCTCTCCAATGCGTCTGCACCTAAATCCCCAAACCAACCCCTGGCAATTTGGATATAGGCAAACATTTCCATCATCACGAATGGAAGCCCCCACTTCCACAAACTCCGCATGCCAAACCAAATTGGCCCTAACAATGCCGCAGCCCAATTAAACGTCCAGGCAAAACCGGTTTTAGCCCCTATGATGCTGAACCTATCTGCATAATACTCTGGGCTCGATTCAACAAACTCGCGAAGATCAGAATCATTCATGAGGTTTCTGTACCCTCAATGACCGTTTTAAGAAGATCCGCCTTTTCTATGGATCCGATCGTATTACCTGCTTCATCCACAACACGCAACGCACCCTCATAGTCAATGGCCGCAGTGATTAGATTACTCAGGTTGTCGTCTCTGGTGAATGTGGGTGCATCATCGGCAAGCACTGAGGCGGAGTCAGTATTCCAAGGCGTCATAACAGCGTGAGCGCGCACTACTTTTAATCGGGAAATGCCAGCTACAAATTCTGAAACATAATCGTCTGCTGGATGCATTACAATTTCCTCCGGCGTACCCACTTGTACTACACGCCCATCCCGCATGATCGCAATACGATCGCCAATTCGAACCGCTTCATCCAAATCGTGGGTGATGAATACAGTGGTTTTCTTCATCACTGAAGACAGTTTCATAAATTCATCCTGAAGCTGTCGGCGGATCAGTGGATCCAGGGCGGAAAAAGGCTCATCCATCAATAGTATCTCCGGATCGGACGCCAGCGCCCTCGCCAACCCAACACGCTGCTGCATGCCACCGGACAGTTCATGGGCAAATTTATTACCCCAGCCATCCAGCTCAACCATGGTTAGATTTTTATTCGCAATGTCCAGTCGCTTATTTTTGCTAATACCGCGAATCTCAAGAGGCATAGCGATATTGTCAAGAACAGATCGGTGTGGCATCAGCGCAAAGTTTTGAAAAACCATGGCTATATGTTCGTTTCGATACTGACGTAGCGCATCCGGAGCCAAGGCCATAACATCGGCTCCATTGACAATAATGGAACCCGCGGTAGGTTCAAGTAAACGATTGATATGTCGAACTAACGTAGATTTGCCGCTGCCGGACAAACCCATAACACAGAATATTTCACCAGGCTCAACTTCAAAACTGACATCGGCCACACCGACAACACAATTGTACTTTTCTAAAACTTCAGGTTTTTCTAGGGAGTGTTTGCGAATCTCAGACAACGCCGCATCAGCGTTATCACCAAAGATCTTCCAAACATCTTGAATGACTATTGCAGAGGAATTGCTCAATGTTGATGTAATACTCAGACGTGGTACGAATGAAAAATCAAGTCACTGGGAGTGGCACCATAAACACTGATGCCACTCCTACAACTAGTGTAACAGTCTACAGACCCAACCAGGAATCAACGCGATCTGAATTGTTGGCAACCCATTCTTTAGCGACCGTTGCTGCGTCTTTGCCACCTTCAATTTCAAACGCAAAGTTACTCACCGTTTCACCATCCAAAGCAATATTAGCGACTAATTCGGCAATTGCCGGTGAACGATCACCGAGCGAATTTGAGTAAGCGATTTGAACTTTCTTTAATGCATCTTCAGTCATGACTTTGGACTTTGTAAACCAATCCGGATCGTCAGAAGGTTGAAGTGCGATGTATTTTTCAGGATCAAACGCCGGCTCTTCAAGGCGTACGATGTCATGCTGGAACCAGATGGCGTGAGGGGAGTAACAATAAAACGCATAGCCTTCGTTCTTTTTAATCGCATCGCCCACTCGAGCTGTCATCACGGCTTGGTCGGCTCGAATCGGTTCCATAAAAGGCATCAACCCGTAGTCCCGAACTTTTACCTCATTCACATTTGCAGATGCCCAGCCAGGTGCACCTATCCATATTTCACCTTTACCATTGCCATCACTATCCATCAATTTCGCGATCTCAGGACGCGCGAGGTCAAAAATTGACGTCACACCGTTTTCTTCAGAAAACGCTTTTGACACACAAAAGCTCTGCTTGCCTTCATAGCTGTTACTGCTCAACGTGACTGAGCCAGCTTCCTTTACGTACTTGTCCGTAAACGTTTGTTGATTCGGGAGCCATACATCGGGATGAATATCAATATCGCCTTTGCCTGCATCCATGGCCTGGAAAATCGCTGCGTTATTGCCGGGTACCAACTCAGCTGTGCCCCCCATTCGCGAAACAACCACCTCTTGTATCAAGTGTGCAATCGCCTGCGCACCTGTCCAGGCTGGTGCTCCAATGTTGACGTGTTCGGCCGCAGCTCCGCCACTGCCGGTAAGCAATGCGCTAGCTAGCACAATGGACTTAAAGTTCTTACTCATATCTACTAACTCCTAATGGTGTATTAACGATGCGCTAATTCACTAAACGCGAATTATGCGGCTCGGTTTTTTCTAATGGATGAATCACCTTGAAAAATGTCCGGGTAACCAAAAAGAGCAGCCGACCCACCGGTGTGAAGAAACACCACCCGCTCACCCTTTTTGAAGACACCTTTCCGAATTAAATCTATTAAACCCGCAGCTCCTTTCCCCGAGTAAACAGGATCTAATAAGATACTCTCTAACTGTGCGAACATCTTTATCGCTTCTATCGTACTCTCGGCAGGAATTCCATAACCATCACCGACATAATCGGAGTTGGCCACAACATCTTCACGATTTACAATACCTTCACAACCAAGCTTCTGAGCCGTGGTTTGGGCTAGAGCGAACACATTCTGCTCCTGTTTTTCTTTGGGTGCTCTAACACCAATACCCAACAACGGAATATTCGCGTTCATCGCTTTCAACCCTACTACCAAACCGGCCTGAGTGCCTGCACTACCTGTGGCATGAACAATATGATCGATGCACAATGACTGGGCATTGGCTTGCCCAAGTAACTCTAATACGCAATTCACATAGCCCAGTGCACCGGTGGGATTGGATCCACCACCAGGAATCACATACACCGACTGTCCTGTGGTTCGACGATCCGTGGCAACTGCTTCTAGTTCGGCGTGCATATCCAAATCAGGCCCACGCATCTCAAAGCTCGCACCATGTAATACATCGAGTAGCACGTTGCCATTTTGGGTATAGCTCGAGTCGGTATACCCAGTTCTATCTTCCAAGACTAAATGACAGTCCATGCCTAACTTAGCGGCAAAGGCCGCCGTCTGGCGCGCATGGTTCGACTGCGTGGCACCTTGAGTCATCACACAGTCTGCCCCTTCTGCCTGGGCTTCTGCCATTAAAAACTCCAGCTTACGGGTTTTATTGCCACCCGTAGAGAGCCCAGTGCAATCATCTCTTTTGATCCAGATTTCAGGCCCTCCGAGCTCTTTACTCAGACGGTCCAGGCGTTCTAGTGGGGTTGGGAGATGCGCAAGATGAACTCTTGGAAAACGCGATAGATGCATTGCGGTACTCAGTGTTTATGTCGCTTATTGCACATTAAGCGCATAACACCCATTTAGCAATTGCTTAATTAGCATCATATTATGCAATATAGGCATATTATAAGACTCGGCGGTATCATGAACCCAGATTGGATCGATGACTTACTCGCGATTGCTGAATCGGGGTCGCTCAGTGGGGCTGCAAAACAACGGTTCCTGACTCAACCCGCTTTCTCTAGACGAATTCGGGCGATTGAAAAACACATTGGTTCGGAACTAATTGACCGCACTCGCAAACCGGCGCAGCTCAAATCATCCGTGTTAAATGTTGAGCCTCGGCTTCGCGAGGCAGCTCAAATTCTCTATGACCTCAAGCGGGAGCTTGCGGATACTCAGCCTGCACGCCAAGAACTGATACTCGTGGGACAGCATGCGATTAGTACGGCAATAGCACCTGCGCTGGTGCAGTCCATTACCAACTCAACCGATATCAGCATTAGGCTGCGTTCCGCTAACCGAGAAACCTGCTATTCACTGTTATATTCCAATCAGGCGGACATCGCGCTGTTGTATGTTCTGGATGATGAAAACATTCATCAACAAGACCAATACGTAGAAAGTCAGGCGTTGATGTCAGATCCCCTTGTGCCGGTTATCGCAAAAACTCAACACCGTAACTACCTAAACAATCTACATACTGGGGAACTACGCATTGTCGCCTATCCATCGGATGTATTTTTAGGAAAAGTCCTTCATCGAAATGTTCAACCGAAGATTGATAAAGCGGTGAATATTAGTTGGACAGCCGAAACAGCTTTGACAACGGCGGCTTTACAATTTGCCAGCAGCGGTATTGGATTAGCTTGGGTACCAAAGTCTCTGGCCCAACAACACATAGACCGCGGTGAATTAACACTTATGAGCTCTGTGTTGCCCGAAGTGCAAATGACGGTCCATGCGATGAGATTGATGGGTAGCACCTCTTCAACAGGGTCTGCGTGGGATGCACTAATAGAGAAGAGGCGCGATCTGTCGTGACAATCAGACCGCGCCGTAGAACACTATTTTGCTAATGATCAGCGACTACTCTGTCGCAAAGTTTTCTGCATAAAATCTCACCATTTCCTGATGCATCTCGTTGTGAAACTGGTATCGATCAAAGCCTTCAGCATCTCCACAAACGATGCTGTATTCCTCAGGGTCGTTCTGCTTAAACTCCTCACGACAAGATACTGTCATGAACGCGAAATGATTGGCTTTTTCTATCCAATGGGTTTCGGATGGATTCGGCAATAGGTCCGCGATATACGCTGCATTAAATTCAGTGGGCACGCTGTCATCCAGTTCACCCGACCACAGTTGCACATCAGCGACGACATCCGCTAGTGACTCGCGTGTATACGCAAAGCCTAATCCCGGTGCCGAAATCACCGCCGCCGCTATACGGGAGTCAGCACCCCAAGCACTTTTCGGTAGCTCCGACATTCGAGCTTTTAACATTTGGTCAACCAGACCCTGGTCGCAGGCAAATTCGACTTCTCGTTGTGCGCAAAATTCCTTTGCTCGCGACATATCGGGGACGGCCCCAATCAGACTCATCGCTGTTAAGCCACCAGCGGAAAAACCGTACACACCAATGTTTGCTGAATCGATATGGCTCGCTAACACTTCATCGGCTAGCACAGAGTCAATCACCCGACTGATGTGCCTTGGTCGGTCCAGCACCCACTGATCTACCGATGAACTCATGTCCGACCAAGTGTTGCCTGTATGTGTGGGTGCCGCGACTATGAAGCCGGCATCTGCCAACGCTATTGCTGTGTCAGCATGTCCCGCATACCAACCCCCAAATCCGTGGGAGATCAGAATCAATCCGCCGTTGGCGTCCTCGATATCTGCATTGAGAGCCACGGGCAGTCCATATTCGGTATTAGGTTCTGAAGGAGGGGCCTCAGAAGTTGGGTACCATAGACCCACCGTAAGATTTCCCTGGCCCGGATCATCCACCCGGATCTGTTGAAATCCTGCGGCGTCCACACCCATTGACGCGACAGAGACCAGGGTTGCCATGCACAAGCTGTGTAGTTTCATTGATCGGTTCCTGCTTTTGTTTGTGAACCCTGAGTATCGACATAAGCTATTGATTCATGGTCCTATATCATGATCGAGAACGTCCTCGATCACGATTCAGAACCGCCGCCAGAATAGTCCCTCTCAATGAGTTCACTACCCACACCGCTTGTAGTCGCCTTGTTGTTGTTCTTACTGGCCACCGCAAATTTTCAGCGCTTAAAAACATCACCCACCGGTCAGGTGTTTTTGGCGGTTTTGTATGTCAACACTCTGTCCATGGCATTGGTGGGCGTACGTTGGGCCTGGGAGGTGGTAGCGCTGCTGCCAGCGGTTGCCACGTTAGCGGTGGTCAGTTCCGCATTGCTCTACCTCGGTTTTAAAAGCCTGGGTAGGGCCGGCCCCGTCATCTCCCTGTCTCGAGACTGGATACACATAGTCCTTATCGGACTTGTTGCGATTTGCGCATTGCTGTTTGAGTTCTGGGTGGATGGCGTCCTAATCGCAACCAAGCTGCTCTACGCAGGCTTGTTACTACAACTGGCTCGGCATGCTCCCGAATCCCTGCAGTTGGTCAGATTAGGATGGTTTAAGAACACGCAGCAAGCTCTGGTGATTGCGGCTATTTGGTTGGTTTTCGGCACGATACTGGATGTAATGATACTGCTCGATTTCATGCACTTCGATGGCAAGCACGCGGCAAATTTAGTGGGAATAGCCAGCCTGGTCGCGCTACTGGTTCTCGGTTGGGTTGCCGTCAAAGCCGGGGTTGGAAAGGCAAATTTGTCACTGGACCTACCTGTAGCCGAACCCACGGCCACAACCGAGGCAACCGACAACAGCGATCTTTTCGCAACCCTGAATACTTTGCTCATTGACGATCAGATGTACAAAGACACTGAACTTAACTTGCAAAAACTGGCGAGAAAATCGGGACGCCCAGCGAGAATAGTCTCTAAAACGATAAACGCTCATACCGGACTTAATCTATCTCAATGGGTAAACAATGCACGCATCGCAGCCGCCTGCGAGTCGTTGAGGACCACCGACCATTCCATCGGCGAAGCCATGTTGGACTCAGGCTTTACCACCAAATCCAATTTCAATAGAGAGTTTCGTCGTGTGACCGGCAGTAGCCCCAGTCAGTGGCGTGACGATCAAAGACAGAGTTAACAGCTGCCTGGTGTAACAGAAGCCAATTTGTTGGAACCAAACAGCGCTCGACGCACTTCGTTGTTCGCCAAGGTCAGTCTGACCTCTCCATCTTTTATCTCTTCCCCTGCCACGCGAATCTGTCCAAGCGCACTATTTTTTAATGTGTCATCAACATCTATAGTAAAACTCATACTTTGCTGGGAAGGCAACGATAGAACTCGAACCGAAATCACTTTGTCGCCATCAGCCACCGAACCAGCCGATGACAATGCCATATCCCCTTCAGTCACTTCAAAAGGTTGGAACACCTCAACCCCTGCGCCGTTTTCAGTGGTGTCGAAGATGAGTTTGCCCTGGGTATCGGTAAGGTCGATGCTGATTTCCACATTCGTCAGCTCGCATTCGCCACTATTCAGGATCGTGAACCGATCCTTTGGAGCACTCTCAACGAACTGCACTTCGATGTTGGCATGTGCCAAAGAAACAGACGACAACGCTAGGCAGACTAAAAAAGATCGGAATACGTTCATGCGCGAGTAAAGGAGTCTTAGTTATACCTGTTACGAGCTATGATCAACTTTGGATCAACACAGTGCCGTTGGTTCTTATGCCTCATCGAACCCAATACAACCGAATGGTCCATGGAGTCACCGTGCCACTGCCATGAGTCATCCGCATCCGTTGTGTTCGGCTGAATTGCCTTCAACACAATCGGCTGGTGAGTGACAAGCAACCCGTCTGCATTAAAGAACTGCCATTTTCCATCACGACGATTCAGCGAATATCCACCCTCATGCACTAGCTTGTGATGGTAGTGGCACAGCTCAACCAGATTATCCAACGAAGTTTCACCCCCATTTGCCCAATGCACAACATGGTGCGCTTGCAGGTGTTTGCTACAGCCACAGCCGGGGAATTGGCAAACACCACCGTCACGCACGTGAAGGGCTCGCCGAATGCCAGTGGGGATGGAGCGCGAGCGACGGCCAATAGATAAGGGCTCTCCACCTTTGTCCAAGGATGCCACCAGCTTACAATCACAACTTAAACGACGCACTGTTTCTACAGGCAACCCCGTTTCATGCTCGATATAGCAATCAGGTTTGCCGGCTGTGCTTGACACTACCGTCTTGGACAATAGCTCCTGATCAACATGTACCACCACCTGATACCTATCAGCAATGTGAGCGTCAGTGGTATGGCCCTGCAACCAAGCGCTTGCCATACTCACCAAAGCATCAGCTCGTCGGCGGCGTTTTTCTCGACCAGGATCATCGTACTCGAGTGAAGACGTTTCCGCGGAAACGTCATCGCTCGACTGTTGCTCAGTTTCCTGAACTTGAGTAGCCGCTTCGATCGCTTTTAACACAACCGCCCCTTCTTCGGCAGGTAAACGCGCGGTTATAACCAAACACCCATCGTCATCCCAGTATGACTGTAACCGCCGAGTGTCATGCCGCCGAGCAGCGCAGCGTGTTTCAGCATTAGGACTGTGCGGATCAAAAAAAGCGCTGGCTGGATCCTCACACTGCCGTCGATACAAGCGCACAGTGGTTTCTACTTGACTGGCGGTGCCGTAGCGCGCGATGTTCAGCAGCGTGTCTTCGTTGTGTTCGGTAGCTACTCGCGTGATAGCGCGTGCTTTTGAATAACTCAATGCACCGCTGGCAAAGGCGTGATGAGTTTTAGGTAACCGTGACAGTGCATGCCCTACGCGAATTTTCTCCCTAGCCGCACCCAGCGCGATGCCACAGCGAAAATTTAGCCAGTGAGCGCATGAGCGAACGCCCTCATAAGCCCAACCACGGCGTCGATCAAATTCGGCTATGAGCAGTATTTGTTTGCATGTAGCAGCATTTAAATTGGCCGTATGTTGTGTGAGCTCTTGTTCAAGTTCTTGCTTGGACAGGTGGGAGAACTCATTGGCAGAATCGATTGAGGTAATTGGATCCATCGCAATTTCTCCTTCTTTTCGAGGTTTTTATATTACTATATATTTAATCAGTATTAAACTAACTAACATAGATTGTAATAAACAGATTTTGGATTGTTCGCCGTCTGTGAAAGCAGTTTGGAGCACGCAAAATGCGAAAAGACGTTTCAGCGGGAACGTGTTTTATAGCGCGGTGCGGTTGAGGCTCACGATGGCTTTATCGCGAGGCGAGGTTCTTTTAGGAATCATTACTGACCCCACCTCACGAAGATGTGAGATGGGATCGTAACGAAGGGGTTTATTTTCGCAGCTTTTTGATCAGCTGTAGCTGTGCAGAGGCT
>JAHQVR010000301.1 GCA_019634245.1 Gammaproteobacteria bacterium | reverse complement strand
TAATGACCTAGGAGCGGACCTATCCGTTGCCTGTATGCGCGTGCCACTTAACGAGGCAAGCTCCTTCGGCATTATGAGTGTTGATGGCTCTGGCAGTGTCACCGCCTTTCAGGAAAAACCTACCGATCCTAGCCCGATGGCAGGTGTGGATGATGCTGCATTGGCGTCTATGGGCATCTATATTTTCAATACCGATATTCTTATTGAGGAACTAACCAATGATCATGCTGATAGATCATCCTCCCATGATTTTGGGAATGATATCCTGCCGCGTATGATCAAAAGCCACAAAGTGTGTGGCTACCAGTTTGGCAGCAGCCAAGGTCGCGTGACACCAGATAGGTATTGGCGCGACGTGGGTACGATTGATTCGTACTTCGATGCCAACATGGATTTGTTACAGACTGAACCTCCATTGGATCTGTATCAAGACACCTGGCCTATACGTACTTATCACGGCCAACACCCGCCTGCGAGAGTCGTCACATCGGGACACATCGACCATGCAGGGATTCACAATTCCATTTTGGGTGCTGGCTCTATGGTCATCGACGCAGCCGTTAAACGATCTATACTGTCTGCTCGTGTCCGGGTTGGCGCAAATGCGGACCTGGATTCAGCTATTGTGTTCGATCATGCGTCGATCGGCGAAGGCGCAAAGTTAAATAGATGTATTGTCGATAAGTACGTGACGATTCCTGCAGGCACCATTATTGGCTATGACAAAGAGGAAGACGAAAAACGTTATACCGTATCTGCTAAAGGCGTTGTTGTCGTATCCGGTCAATCTTAGATACTCTGGCTCTGTACTTGAGTATTTCACTACGATAGATTCTGATTCATTGTTTATTGATCAACTGCTTAAACAAATCAAGCTCGCTCGGCATTACCTCTTCGTGTTAAGAGTGAACACATCTCATCTGATCTGATCAATTAACCTTTGTTACTTGATGGAATGGGCGATCCGACACATATTTTCTCCAATTTGCGCGTGTATCAGTGCTTTGCGCACTCAGAATAACTCGCATAACTAAGCCATCATTTTGTGCGGCAGTTCAATCATTGAAGCAGGACTATCTCCACTAATTAATTTTAAGGCCGTTAGCAACAGAATGCTGTTGGTTTCTGAACCGTGAATGTAAAGTGAAAATGGGCACTCCTGTGAGTACAATATTTGATTCCAGAAAGTATCTCGTGATATTTACAGCGATTACACTTTCTTTAATTATGTGGTTGAGTGTGAGTTTCTGGACTCACGCATATATACAACGAACGGACGCACAGCAGATTCAGGCTTCAAGTGCAATAGAGGATGGACTTTTTGCACTAGCACACAGTTTATCCGCAGAACGCGCACTAATGTACCAACTAGTCAGTGCCAAGAGTGTTAATACAGAAACTCTGGATCGGTTCCGCGCGGCTACCCAGCAATCTGACCACCTACTCAATGCTTCATTTAACACCATCGACCAGATGGAATCACCCAGTGATCACGATTCATATCACTCACACGGGTCTCACGAGATGGAAGCCGTTGTCACTGGTATCGACGAAAAATACCAAAATCTAAAGGCACAACGTGCGTTCACACTTGAGCGAATTTCACTTCCATGGGATGAGCAGCGTTCTAAAATAGGTATGAATCATTTTCACAAGTATTCCAATCTAATTCATTCGATTGGTAGCTTGCGTAAAGACATTCATTTTGTGCCTCGTATTACGAATCAAGAGGTATTTTTTCACTATAGCCTGAAAGATTCAGTTTGGGATTTAAGTGAGGCAACCGCGCAAATTACCTCTCTGCTAGAAGGTGTATTGTTACTCAACGAATCCAGTGATGCACGAATAAGCACAGCCCATCATGCCGACATGTTGGCTGAACAAAATTTGCTTGCTGAAGCCTCCTGGAATGAGATAATGCAGGTGACTCGCCGCCATCACCTCAATAGCACACTGGAGGAGCATAAGGATCTGACAGCCATCTGGTATAAAAACGAATACGGAAAGCTAAACAGAGAGCTAATGGATTCCCTCATGCAAAGCGAAGTACGGCCGGATGACATAGCGAAGTGGCTATCCACCGCAGCAGAATTGCATGATCGGGTGGAAACTCTCCGTAACGATGCTACCGTTTTTATGCTTTCCGCCGTCCGGCAAGTCGAGAAGAAAGCCACGACGAATTTGATCATCGATACAGCTTTGGTGCTGTTGTGTTTAGGCATGGCTATAGTGGCGCTGCTTTACTTTAAGCGCGTGCACAGACAAGCTCATCAGGATGAGCTGACAGGCTTGAGTAACCGCCGCCGATTTAGCATCGACATCCGGCAAGCGCTGGATTCAGCTCGTGCAGCAGACGACCAGATGGCACTTCTAATCATTGATCTCGATAGATTTAAGCACATTAACGACAGCATGGGCCACGCTGTCGGAGATCGACTACTTCAGAGTGTCGCAAGTCGACTTAAGGAAGTTTGCGCTGAGTCAGACTACGTAGCTCGATTGGGGGGAGATGAATTTTCCGTACTGAAAGAGTGCACCTCTGCTGTCGAAGTTGCTGCATTGGCTGAAACAATTCGGCAAAATCTGGCCAATCCCTTCTACATCGACGGCGGAATATTGCAAATTGGTGGGAGCATCGGAACCAGCCTTTATCCCGTTGATGCGCTAACTTCAGAGGATCTAATGAAATCTGCCGATCTCGCCATGTACTGCGCTAAAAAGCAGGGAAGAAATAAGATAGTGCAATATGACACAGAGCTAGCGTTAGAATATGAATACCGAGTGAGCACGGAGGCAGACTTACAAACAGCGCTACGGGAAAAACAATTTGAGTTGTATTTTCAGCCGAAATTCAATCTCACGCATCAAATGGTTGATTCTGTCGAAGCACTTCTCAGGTGGCATCACCCTGAACGTGGCTTAGTACCTCCAGATAAATTTATACCGATTGCCGAAGAATGTGGCTTATTACCAGCGATAGGTGGATGGGTTCTCGATGAAGCTTGCCGCCAGGCCGCTAGCTGGTTGCAAGAACAAAAGTTACCGCTGCGTATTGCCGTTAATGTATCAGCGGAGCAATTTCTGCAACCTGGATTTGTACTGGGCGTGCTCCGCTGCTTGAAGCGGCACAATTTACCACCGCAGTATTTAGAATTAGAAGTAACAGAAAGCGTTGTAATGGCCGACATCGAAATAGTCGCTGGTTCATTAAAAGTGCTTCAGCAAGCAGGAATTAAGATCGCGTTGGACGATTTTGGAACGGGCTATTCTTCACTAAGTTATCTGCAAGATTTGCCACTGGATACGCTGAAAATCGACAAATCATTTATCCAAAAGCTGGTCACTGGTAACGCACAGCACGAATCCATCACCGAGACGATCACTGAACTGGCTAGTACTTTAGGATTGGACACTGTTGCGGAAGGAGTTGAGACAGACGACCAGTTGTCTCATGTCGCTAATATGGGTATCTCTTCTGTACAAGGCTACTTCTACTCAAAACCTGTGTGTGCAGATGATGTCTGGCAAGTAGTTTCTGGAATAAACGATTCTAGCGACGACCAAAGAGACGCGGCTTAGTCCTAGAGTATGTTTATCTTTGGGAATAAATGGCATCGACACAACTACACCACACATTCCCAGTTGCAATTCTGAGTGTTATGAATATCTGGTTAAGTACGTATTCAAGCCGAACATCGGTGAATAGATACCATCTGTCCTCGGCGGATTGCGGCTATAAAATAGTTAGACTCCTTGGCGTCCACCCGTTATAGAAGGATTGGGTATTTGGTACTTATGGTTTGCTCTGCAGATTTAGAGAGATATTCTGGGTTATGGCTTTGCAGAATTTCTTTCGCTTTCTCACCTGCCCTTTCCCACATTTGAGAAGAGCCTTTTTCCTCCCAGAGCGCAGGTTGGTCTCTGTCGGTTAAAGAGCCAGGCCAGAAATACTCGCTTTGCATCGCATTCATGGTGTGCTGGCCTCCGAGAAAATGTCCTTCACCGTACACGGCTTCGCGGATGGCATCGAAACCGAGAGTGTCGTCGTTGACTTCAATACCGCGCAACACTCGGTATACGTGTGACAACATTTCATTGTCAACGACCATCGCTTCAAAAGAGGCGCCGAGCAAGCTCGCTGTCATAGCCGATGATTCATACACCATGTTGCAACCAGCTAAGCCGACTCCTAGCGAAGACAGGGCTTTCTCGATACCCATTTGAGCGTCAACGGCTTTTGAGTCACTCATGCTGGAGGCGGCGCCCGATGGTAGGCCGAGCCAATTGGATAGTTGGGCAGAGGCTGCGTTGAGCAATGTGATTTCTCCACCACCACCGCAGAATGACCCTGTCCGTAAATCAATAACCAGCGGCCAATTAGAGAAAATCATAGGGTAACCAGGGTAGAACACGTTGACCATAATCAGTGCAGCCAACGTTTCGGCAAGAGTGGATGTCAGCATTCCAGCCAGGGTGGCAGGGGAAGTCGCTCCAGATTGTGCAGCCACAATATTATTTATAGGAATCCCGTGTTTTATGCAAGCTAACGCGACCTCGAAGGCATCTTCGCCATATCGCAATGGTGAAATTACCGGGCTAATGTGAGCCTTACAAAAGGGTCGTTCTCGGAATTTACCGCTGCCTCCCATCGCTGTATCAAACATATCGACAATAGGTTCTACAGAACTGGCAAGAGTGAAACTCGTGCCGATCGGTTTGGTTGTACCCTTAAGCAGTGCAAACGCGGTGTTAATATCAAGTGCAGTAATGTCTTCCACATCAGTGGCCACACAGCAGCGGGTAAACCAGCTAATGTTCGGTAGAAAGTCGGCCAGTCGAGTAAAAGCGTAGAGGTCTTGCAACGTTGAGGCGCGATAGGAATGTGTTTCAAGGTCTAAGGTTTGAACTGCTGCGCCACCGGTGCCGAAATATACACGATCGCCGCCAACCTCAAAGTCGTGTTGATTATCTCGACCATAATAGGTGAAATGTCGACATGCGCCGGCGATGATATCCTCTACCATAGACTTAGGAAAACACAGACGCCCAGAAGCATTGAGGAATGCTCCTTGATTCGTCGCCTGATCTACCAGTGTTTTGGGAGCCTCGCCCATGCCAATGTCCGATAGCACGCGCAGAGCGCACTGATAAATCTGCTCGATGTCGTTTGGACCTAATGGTTGATATTGACCCCCTATGGGTCCAGGAGGGCAAGGATTTATCTCAGGTGCCTTTGCTCTTTTTGCATGCATTGCTTCCCTGGCGGTCATTTTTCTGCGACGGCGTTTAGTTGGGCTCATAAGAATTTAGCGCTGGTGCATCGGCAATCCACCAGCGTAGTCTCTTTGTTTAACACGCTGTTTCTAAGTGTTCTTTTAGCAACGGCTTCCGAAAAATTATATCCCCAGATCTTGATGAAACTATTATGCTCTGACAAGTACGTTCTCCGGATCGTATTGACACTCATTGGTTATTGTGGCGTCATATTGGTTACCCAGAATGCCAATTTGAGTAAGAGTGCCTATCGATGAATAGAGTGGGTCAACAAACCCATAGGCGATATTCTGATTGATACGATGACCAAAGCCACCTGATGTCACCGTACCAATAAGCTTGTCATTGCTATAGATGGAGTCTCCAGCATGAGCTGGGGCGACAGCACAGTCCACATTGAGAGTGACAAACTGCTTTATTGGGCCGCGCTTAATCTCAGACAGCAAGGCTTCCTTACCAATGAATTCCGATTTTTCAGTATCGACAAACCGTGATAGCCCGGATTCGATAGGGTTTCGCTCGTAGATTAAATCTGCTTTCCAATGACGGTAGCCTTTCTCCAAGCGCATAGACTCTGTTGCATACAATCCAAATCGTGAAAGATCAAACGCTGTGCCAGCATCAGTTAGAGTGCGCCACACTAAAAGCAGTTGTTCGTTAGGAACGTGAAGCTCATAAGCTAATTCTCCAGAGAAGCTGACACTCATGGCTAGTAGACGCGCATGACCAATGTCCAGGGCTTTAACACTCATCCATGGCATTCCCTGTTTGGAGCAGTCGCAGCGTGGTGATACGCTTTGAAGTAGCTCGCGAGATTTGGGGCCCGCTACCACTAAGATTGTATGACTTGATGTAAGTTCTGTGAGTTGAACAGATTCGGGCATGCTTTGGTGCAGCCAGTCCCTGTCGTGCCACTCTGCGGCGGCAGCCGATCCGAACCAGAATCGCTCATCATCCAACTTAGCTATTGTGGCCTCGGTTAGAACATGGCCTCGCTCATTTAACAAGTAACACAGTCGCACTTTGCCCACACTTTGTGGCAGCTTTCCGCAGGTTAATCGGTCTAGAAATTTTTCACAGCCGGGGCCTGAAATTTCGTATCGATTAAATCCGGATACTTCCATGATCCCTACATTAGAGCTCAATGCTTTGATTTCCTTTGCCACCACCTGTTCAGTGTCGGTGAACCGGTAACTGTGTGTGTCGATGAAATCAGGTTGAGTGTTCGGTTTAAAACATAAAGCTCGTTCCCAGCCATTAACAACTCCCCAAACTGCCCCGAGAGAATCGAGTTCAGAATATAGTGGTGTGGTCCGGGCCATGCGAGCAGCCGGACGGTGCTCATGTGGCAGATGGTAGTGAAATTCGTTTTGATAATCTTCAATGGCTTTTAAGCTGGTGTGTTCAGTGGTTGCATACTGTGTAAACCGGCGTGGATCGAGGCACCAGGCGTCCCATTCCGACTCTCCATGAACGATTAATTCAGCGAGTATTTTTCCATGACCACCAGCTTCACCGATGCCGGCGCGTAAGCCAATAATGCAGTAGGCGTTGTGAAGACCCGGAATTGGTCCAACCAAAGGCAAACCGTCAATGGTGTAGGTGATGGGGCCGTTGACCACGGTGTGTATGCCTGTAGATTGCAAGGCAGGCATACGTTCGAATATTCGTTCCATATTGTCCAGGCAGCGGTCCAGATCGGACGGACACAGATCTTTGGTAAAGTTCGGATCAATGCCTTCCATGCCGAACGTTTTGCACCCCTGTTCATAAACACCTACCAATAAACCTTTCTTCTCTTGTCGGCTGTAGAAGTCATCACCTGGGTCTCTAATCACAGGCACTTGAAAGTCTAATGCTTCTAACTCAGGTAGCGATTCGGTTAGAAAATACATATGCTCCATCGAAGTGACGGGGTGTTCTACTCCTAGCATCTGACCAACTTCATTTACCCGATAGCCGCTCGCATTCACAACGACTTCGCAGGTGATGTAACCGTTCCGGGTGTGAACAATAAACTCACCATTGTCTTTGCGTGTAATGTTCTTTACAGGATTAAAACGAGAGACCATTGCGCCAGAGTTGCGTGCCTGACGGGCCAAGGCGAACGTGATTCCAGAGGGATCTATGTAGCCATCGAGTGGATCCCACCAAGCGCCAAGCATGTTGTTGGTGTTCAGAAGCGGGTGTCGTTTTTCCACTTCGTTCGCATCGATAACTTCCATATCGATACCCATTCCTTTTGCCATGCCGACATGGTAGTGATAGGTGTCCATCTGATCCTGTGTGTAAGCGGTTCGCATGCCACCGGTTATGTGGTAGTCAACAGGGTGGTCTGGATCTTTGGCCAACTCACGGTATAAATCGATGCTGTGACGCTTCAAACCAAGCATGGTTTGATTGCCACCGAACTGAGTCACCTGTGCCGCGGCGTGCCAGGTTGAACCGGAGGTGAGCTCATCGCGTTCAACCAGCATCACATCCGTCCAGCCCTCGCGAGTCAAGTGATACAGCGTTGAGCAACCGGCGATGCCACCGCCAACGATGACCACTCGAGCTTGAGACTTTATCGAATCGTTCACTAAATTTTGACTCCAAACGTAGGTTTATTAGCCCAGAACCGAGGTTCGGTCGCTGCAAATATACCGGTAATTTTATGATGAGAATCTCAGTCTCTGCGAAAATAGTAGGTCTTCTGACAGGGTTTTGAATCATCTTTAGCCGGAAGATCATCTACGGGAAAAAACCGGTCGTTTATGCGTATAGAAAATACCATTTTGGCGTGCTTAAGGTTAAACTTTGGTAGGTACAACGGATAGTGTATACATGAAACTATCTTGGATTGCCTTGTTAAATATGTCACCCTGAGTTCTTCATGATTATCGATTGCCATGGTCTGGATAGCTCCATTGACGAAATGATGCGCTGTTTTAACGAGTTCGGTTTCGAAGGGTGTAATTTAAACCTTGGCCCATCCGGTGGATTATGGACCTCAACACCATTCACCGACCCGTTTTGGTACCCCTTAGTTTTCCATGATGGAAGAGTTGGTTAGCGCCAATACAACCCAAGATGGGTTTGAGCATAACTCGCGAAGAGTTTTTCCGAGGCTTGATAAACGACTAAAAGAGCAGGATTGGTAATGAGTGTAGAAATCGGACTTTTTGAGAATGACATAGAGCCTTGTGCCAGTGGTGATTTCACAATGGATTCTGATTGGCTGCCGTTTCATTCCGCTCCAAGGAAGCCTGGTTGGTCCCTTCCGGTGGGTGCGATCGATGCTCACTGCCACGTATTTGGCCCGGGCGCTCAGTTTCCCTATGCGCCGGAAAGAAAGTACACCCCCTGTGACGCATCCAAGCATCAACTGTGGCGCTTACGCGATCATTTGGGATTTGCCCGCAATGTTATCGTTCAGGCTACCTGCCATGGTGCTGACAACGCCGCCTTAGTCGATGCGTTAGTAAGTTCAGAGGGAAAGGCTCGTGGTGTTGCAACCGTAAGGCAGTCGATTACCGATGCCGCCTTACACGAGTTGCACGACGCCGGTGTTCGAGGTGTGCGGTTTAATTTTGTGAAGCGACTGGTGGATACGCGGCCTACAGAAGCTATGCAGTCGATTGCCAGTAGGATTGAATCGCTGGGTTGGCATGTTGTGATGTATTTTGAGGCCTCTGATATTGAGGAGCTAACGCCTATTATTGCGCAATGCCCCGTGCCCGTCGTGATAGATCATATGGCCAGGCCAGATGTTTCTAAATCGGTGAACGATCCTGACTTTGAAGCGTTTTTAAATCTAATGAGCCAAAACTCACACGTATGGACTAAAGTGAGCTGTCCTGAGAGATTGACTCAGATGAGTATCGATCAGATACAAAAAGAGAACTACGCAGATGTATTGCCGTTTTCGCAAACCATTGTTGAAAACTTTTCCGATCGAGTGCTCTGGGGCACCGATTGGCCGCACCCGAATATGAAGTCACATGTGCCCGATGATGGACAATTGGTTGAATTGATCCCTCAGGTGGCCCGTTCCGCTGATTTACAAGAAAAAATGCTTGTGGAAAACCCTGAGAAGCTCTATTGGAGTTAAACAACTCTTTTCAGAGTGGCGAGATTAATCTTAAGGTCCACTTTTTTACAACTTACTAGCTTGGTGCTGGTTAAGTAGGATTAGCGTTCATGCAAGAGAAAGCGCGCACTGCGAGTTTCCGAGATCAGCGCAAGATTGATCCTACCCGTGGTGATTATCTTGCTGATGGTTCTCCAAATAACGATGATCGAATAGAGATAGGGCCCACACGCCTGGCTTTTTCCGAATGGGCTGATGCGGGGCTGACACTTCCGAATCTTCCCGCCATGCGTGAGTATCGTTGGTCCCGATTGACGAACTTTATCGTTGAACGAGACTATGGCGGCTTACTTATTTTTGATCCATTAAATATTCGTTATGCCACCGACAGCACCAATATGCAGTTATGGAACACTCATAATCCGTTTCGTGCCGTGTTGGTCTGCGCAGATGGCTATATGGTGATGTGGGATTATAAGAACTCACCCTTTCTTTCCAAGTTTAACCCTCTGGTGAAAGAACAACGCTCTGGAGCAGACTTATTCTATTTTGATCGTGGTGACCGGGTTGATGTGGCTGCCGATGTGTTTGCCAATGAAGTTCGTATCCTCATAGAAGAGCACGGCAGTAAAAATAAACGGCTGGCCGTTGATAAAATCATGCTTCATGGGTTAAGAGCGCTTGAAGCCCAGGATTTTGAGATTTTTGAAGGCGAAGAACTCACAGAGAAATGCCGGTCAGTGAAGGGGCCAGATGAAATTTTAGCTATGCGGTGTGCTTCTTTGGCTTGTGAAACTTCAGTATTTTTAATGGAGCAGTTTGCCAGAGAAAGAGTACCTAAAACCGAGTTGTCTGAGAGTGATATTTGGGCCATCTTACATGCTGAAAGTGTCCGTCGAGGGGGTGAGTGGTTAGAAACACGGCTCTTGACCTCAGGGCCCAGAACGAATCCCTGGTTTCAAGAATGTGGGCAACGTATCGTTCGGAATAACGAAATTCTAAGTTTTGATACCGACCTTGTCGGTTGCTATGGCATTTGTGTAGACATCAGTAGGAGTTGGTGGATCGGTGATGAGCGGCCGCCGGAAAAAATGATTTCGGCGATGCAACATGCCCATGAGCACATCATGACCAATATGGAGATGCTGAAACCAGGGGTGAATATTCAAGATTTAACCCGGTATTCTCATCAGCTACATCCCGAATATCAAACGCAAAAATACGGTTGTTTAATGCATGGGGTTGGGTTGTGCGACGAGTGGCCGTTGGTAGCATATCCCGACAAGTTTGTTGAAGGTGCGTACGATTATGAATTAGAGCCGGGAATGGTGCTCTGTGTTGAAGCTTTAGTTGCGCACGATGGAGGAGATTTTTCAATCAAACTCGAAGATCAAGTTTTAGTGACGGAAAATGGTTATGAAAACCTTACCACTTATCCGTTTGACGAGCGCCTGATGGGGTTAAAGCCTTAAAGACACTACTTACTGCGACTAAACTTTGAGTGAGTGTAAACTGCTATTTTGAACTTTTAGATTAAGTTTCTCCTTACGCGCTAGCCATTAAGGTAGTTCTTTCATACGTCATATTGATTCGGTCAAATTGCGACATCAAGTGCATTAGAGGTATGCTGTTTTTCGCTGCAGATTTGGGTTGGATTACTTGATGAGCGGCAGACAAAAAGTGACCCTGATGTTCCAATCGGGTAAGGGCGGAAACTGTTTAAAAGTCAGAATTTAATGTCAGTATCGCCCCACTTAAACCGAAACTGCTATCACGAAAACAGTTATTGGCACATCGGCAACGACGCTTTGAAATTGGACTTTTTAGAGGGAGTAACAATGAGATCGGTAATGAAGAGTTGGGGGATTATGTGTGTATTGCTGATGGCAGGGAGTGCCTGGGCAATTTTAGAACCGCCGAGTTTGTCTGTCGAGCTTGATCAGGCGGACAATTCAGCTCAGTTGAGTTGGTCGGCCGTTACGGGGGCTACAGGTTACAACGTGTATCGTGACGATTCGTATTTTGACACCGTAATTGCACCAACGACAACTTATACAGATGTATCGGCCGGCGGTTCGTACTATGTCACTGCATTCGATTCGACCATTGAGCCTACAGATTTTTCTCCGCGTAGCAATATTGTTGAAGTTGACAGTGGCGGCGAATTGAACACCGGTTGTGATGCGTTGCCGTCGCATGCGGCAGTTACAGCAGCCTTAAAATCTAGCGTCGCACCAACCGGTGGCCCTAGTAACGGAGGGTTCGATTTGAACATGTGGGCATCTGTAGTGGATCGCGATGGAAAAGTATGTGTGGTGACTCGCTCTGGCGATGATCGTGGCGATCAATGGCCAGGGAGTCGAGTGATTTCCGCGCAGAAAGCCAACACCGCGAATGCATTCAGCCTGCCAGGGTTGGCATTATCAACCGCCAATTTATGGGCCGCCACTCAACCGGGGGGAAGCCTATTTGGGCTGCAGTTCAGTAACCCAGTGGATACGGCTGTCGCTTATGGCGATCCAATGCACAATGGTGGATCGGGTGCAAACTATGGCACGGCTAGCGATCCAATGATTGGCGAATTTATTGGTGGAGTTAATGTGTTTGGTGGCGGGCTTGGACTTTATAACAGTAGCGGTGTACTCATTGGGGGCATAGGCGTCAGCGGTGATACTTCGTGTGCCGACCACAATATTGCCTGGCGTACTCGTGCTTCGTTATCATTAGATTGGGTGCCCGGTGGAGTGGGAGCGGCGGACCGCCCGGACAACATTAACTATCAGGATGATGCTACCAACACCGATCTTCAAAATGATTTTTCGCATCCGGTCTGCGCGATTGCCGGAGTCGATAATGTTTCTTCAGTCAGTTCAAGCTTACCGGTAGTTCGAGTGTTGCCCTGATAAAAAGCTACATCAATTATAGCCGAGTGCGGGGGCTGCAATTGCAGCCTTCGCTTCGCTATGTGGATGCTAGGACACCAGTCTTCATTAGGGAATGCTAGCAACTGGAATGCATATTGGGCTTCATAGTCGCTACCCATGGGATTTGGTTAGGTTGTAACGCTTTCCAATGGTTTTTTCGGGCTCTGGCCCAATCTATGTAAAATTAACAGGACGATGGCTGCAACAAGACCGAGGGTGTAGACCGTCGGCATTTTAATCACCAGTAGAACTGAAATAACGAGCCGAGCGGCTATCTGAAATTTAGATAGAGGATATTTGTCGTACGCCGCTAGCGCACTGGAGAGCATGTATAGGGCCAACACGAGCTTTGCCACAACACAAATCAGCAGCGTTACATTGAGAGTACCGTCATAAC
>JAHQVR010000300.1 GCA_019634245.1 Gammaproteobacteria bacterium | reverse complement strand
GCTGTAGTTATCGGTGGCGGCGTTACCGGTGCCAGTGTGGCTTATCACTTGGCAAAACAAGGGTGGCAGGATGTCGTTTTGTTAGAACGTCGGCAATTTGCTTGTGGCACCACCTGGCATGCAGCCGGGTTGATCGGCACGATGCGCTCCAATGACAGTCATGCACGTCTGGCCGAATATTCGATGCGCCTACTTCATGACTTGGAAGAAGCTACCGGTCAATCCACTGGCTTTCGTCAGGTGGGGAGTTTGAGCATTGCGCACTCTGATGAGCGTTGGCAAGAGTTGCGTCGGGTGGCATCGATGAACAACGCCTTTGGGGTCACTCGTGTGGATCTAATTACTCCCGAAGAAATCAAATCGCTGTTTCCTTTGGCCGATACTTCAGATCTTATAGGCGGAACGTTCGTTGAACACGATGGCAAAGCGAGCCCCATCGATGTAACGATGGCCTTTGTCAAGGCAGCTCGACAATTGGGGGCTCGGTGCCTTGAAGGTATCAGCGTCGAAGACGTCATTATCGAGAACGCAAAAGTTCGAGGCGTGCAAACCGATCAAGGCCTAATTCAGACTGATTTCGTCGTCAACTGTGCCGGTATGTGGGCTCGAAATTTAGGTATTAAGAGCGGCGTCAATATTCCTCTTCACGCCTGTGAACACTATTACGCGGTTACCGAGAAACATCCGGACGTCACTGCCGATCTACCGGTTTTTCGCGATCACGATAAATGTGTGTACATCAAAGAAGATGCGGGCTCTCTACTAGTTGGCATGTTTGAGCCGAAGGCGCGAGCTTGGGGGCAAGAGGGTATTCCAGAGGATTTTTGCTTCGACGAACTACCCGGGCACATGGAAGAGCAGCTAATGCCTGTGCTCGAAGATGCCATGGTGCGGGTACCCATGTTAGCGGATGTGGGTTGGCGAACGTTTTTTTGTGGTCCGGAATCGTTTACTCCTGATGATCAATTTCATGTGGGGGAATCTCCAGAGGTCAGCGGTTATTTCGTCGCTGCTGGACTGAATTCTATTGGTATTCAAAGTTCGGGTGGGTTGGGAAAAGCCTGCGCCGAATGGATGGAACTCGGGCATGCCCCTTTGGACTTATGGGGCAATGATATTCGGCGTGTCTATCCATTTATGGGTACACAAAAATTTGTTCAAGATCGCGTGGAGGAAACCTTAGGTCTTTTGTATGCGAGGCATTATCCTTTTCTTCAATTTGAAACAGCAAGGAACATTCGTCATTCGCCGATTCATCAACGCTTAGTGGATCACAATGCTTGCTTTGGACAGGTAGCTGGATGGGAACGCGCCAATTGGTTTGCGCCTGAGGGAGTCAAGCCTGAGTACCAATACAGTTTTAATAGACAAAACTGGTTTGAATTTTCTGCGCGGGAGCATCATCGGGCTCGGGAAGGTGTGGTGCTGTTTGATCAATCATCCTTTTCAAAATACAAGGTGCAGGGAAAAGATGCGATGAGTGCCTTACAGAAAATATGTTCGGCAGACATTGACGTGGAGTCGAATCGCATTGTGTACACCCACTGGTTGAATGATCGTGGAGGTATAGAGGCCGACTTGACTGTGACTCGACTGGCTGAACACGAATTTCTGGTGGTAAGTGCTGCTGCGACTACCCACAAGGATCTTGATTGGCTTCAACGCAACATCGATCCAGAGAGTCACTGCTTTGTGCATGATGTAACGAATCAGTGGGCGGTGCTGAGCGTTCAAGGTCCGATGGCGCGAGCGTTCTTGGAACCTCTACTAAGGCTGGATCTGTCGGCTGACAACTTCCCCTTCGCTCGCAGTATTGAATGTGAGTTAGGCTACTTTCCAGTGAGGCTTACCCGCGTGTCATTCGTCGGTGAGGCCGGTTGGGAGTTATATGTCCCTGTTGAGATGGCTGTGCCTGCGTTTGATCTTTTATGGAGCGAAGGCGCTGGGCATGGGCTGTCACTCGCTGGGCTGCACGCTTTGGATAGTTGTCGTATCGAGAAAAAATTCTTGCACTTTGGGCATGATGTCGCTGATGAAGATACTCCTTTGGAAGCCGGTGTGGGCTTTGTCTGTGCCATGGATAAGCAAATCAAGTTCATCGGCTATGATGCGATTGCCAAACAAAAGGAATCGAAATCTCATCTGCGTAAACGTTTAGTTCAGTTTGTGATTCAGGATCCTGATCCGTTGCTGTATCACCATGAGCCCATCATGTTAAATGATGACTGTGTGGGTTATTTAACTTCGGGTAATTACGGTCATACGCTGAAAGGATCAGTGGGACTAGGCTATGTCAAACAACCAGAGAACTTTAATCAGGTGTGGTTGGATGAGCAGCCCTGGAGTATAGACATCGGCGGTACTCGTTACCCTGCTAAAGCCTATTTACAAGCAGCTTATGACCCGAAAGCGACTCGAATGCGCGGTGACTGAGTCTGGCTTTCCCAAGCGTTTCAAACGATCTCTCGTGCAAACCTAACTTCGCTAAAATCCTGTGCCAGACGACAAAAAACCAGAGAAGCTTTTGTGTAAGAAAGAAAGTGATTCTCTATCGAATGGTTTGATCGGTTGGCTCACCGAACACTAGGGTGAGGCCACAATATCGTAGATGTTCACCAGCGTAATGGGTGCCGTGTCTGGTGCACCCTCGATACCTTCACCAATAGATTGGGATAGTGCAATCGAGATAGGCTCGGTTGTCGCAAAGTGATAAAAACCACGAGCATCCACCACCGCTATCAGACTTCCGCTGGTGGGCTGGTAGCGCACGGCGGCTTCGGGTGAAGACTGTCTAGTGCCAAACACAACGTTGAAATACACGAGTTTGGCGTTGGGATGCTCACTCTGTGTGTTGACTAAATCGCTGATGGTGGGCACCAATTGATACTCACCATCTCCTTGCAAGCTGTGGGTGATGGTCACTGCAGAGCCAGCATAAACGCCATTGCTGTCATTTAAACCGGACGTGCTGATAACGAGCGTGCCATTTACACCGTCAGTGGCATTTGACGAGGTGCCATCACCGGCAACAAAATCAAGACCGACAAATTCCCAAAGTGGTGTGGCTTCTATGTCAAAGACTGAAGATCCACTGTCACTGGCGCCATCTGTGCCCCCGGTATCAGTTCCACCACCCGTGTCACTTCCAGCGCCGCTGGTATTTCCAGAGGTGGTCGTTTGAGAGCTTCCGTCGGAACTATTGTCTTCCGAGTCCTCGTTGTCACTACCGCTACCACTGCAAGCCGCCAGAGAAAGAGCAAGCAGTAGGGCCAAAAGTCGTTGCATGCGTGTGTCCTTCAACTGGGCGGTAAATAACCGGCACTGACCAACTGGTGGTGTAAAAAATGGATGTGCTCAGGTCCGATTTCGCAACAACCGCCGATCAGAGTGGCTCCTCGATTAACCCAGTTCATGGCAAACTTCGCGTACTGCTCTGGATTTAGATCTTGTCGTGTTTCAATGCTACTGACCAGACCGCCAGGCGCTAGAGCCTCGACAGAGGTAAACCCATTAGCATAGGCACCAGTAATGCCTGGGTAGGCTTCCAGCTGCGGCCACGCTAGATCTATGGATTCTGGTTTGCTGCAATTTAATAGTACGGCATCCACTTCGAGTTCGTGCAGCATCGTCAGTGCTTCGGCCACCGGTTCACCGCTGCGTAGATTCGTGGAACCGTCATCGTCTACGGACAAGGCAGACCACACTGGTTTATCGCACTCGAGAGCGGCGATCGCTGAAGCTTTGGCTTCCTTAACCGAACTCATTGTTTCGCATAGAAAGAGATCCACATGAGGCGCCTGGAGTTGGGCAATTTGCTGGTATAGCGCCAACGATTCATCATACTGTGGAGCGATCTCTGGCCGGTAGCTGCCATGCAAGGGAGGTAAACATCCGGCAATTCGTACGGCTTCCCCACACTGTTTCCGAGCAGCCTGCGCTGCCTTGATGGCGGCGGGTTGTAGTTGCGGGAAAAGCTCTATGCTTGCTTCGCGCTTCAGCCTTTCGGGTGTCGCAGAATAGGCATTCAAGGTAATCACGCTTGCACCAGCGCGAATGAAATCAATGTGCAGGTCTCGTACGATCTCTGGCGAATCGAGCATGACTTGAGCCGACCACATGGGTGTGGGATTGCAGCCGCTTCGCCTAATGAGCTCCTGACCCATACCACCATCGAGCAAAGTTACTGTTTTTTCTTCAGCCATTTAACCAATATCCGAACGACGTCCCAGCACGCGCAACATGTGATACTCCAATTGCTTCGGATCATACACATGATCTGAGCCGATAGGGCAGGCGCGTCGCGCTGGACAGTCAGCCAAACATTCAGAACCGTCGATCAATCGATGGTTAAGACAGGCATTGACATCAAAGTTTCGACTCTCCGATACAGCCCCGGCTGGGCAACGCGACACGCACGGTTTGGTTGAGCATGATCGACAGGGCGACACTTGCATCTCGGTTGGGCCAAATCTTTTCATTGGTGTACTGATCTGATTGATTCGACAGGCTATCACTGCGCGAAAGGCATACCAGGGTCCGAATTGGTTATGTAGGGTGAGTCCCAACGGGGAGGGGTGGCTCCAACCCAGGTGTGTGCCCAGACCAATTAGCGCTATCGGATTGCCGCCTGGAAACAAACGGTGTGGAATCCCGTCGATGTAGTTGCATGCGAAGTCATCAGCGACTTGCTCGCTGAATCGATCTACTGGGTGGTCGCAGTGTGCTAGTTCAGGATCAGTTGCCGTGGCTAATTTTAATTTTTGCCAAAACTGTGGCCCTGCATTGGCGAATACGATCAGTGCGTGTTCTAAACTCAAATTCGGTGCGGCCACTTGCATTGAGTTATAAAGATCGACACTTAACGTGTGGGTTTCTATATAGCCCATGATTAGGCCATTCGATTGAAGAAACTTGTCAATGTCTTTCTGCGTGGTGCTTGGCATTGGGTACTGTCTTGTTTAAAGGTGGCGAAAAAATTAGGTTGATCGTTTCTCGGTGATCAGCCTGAGCACAATGTGAATTAACAGTGGACTCCGGTGTCGCGAATAAGCAGTCGTTAGTTGACTATTTTGCACTAAATTGCGTTGCACAATCGGTCTTTGAATCGTTCTGACGGGCGGGATGGAGATTTACCCAGTCAAAAGATCTGCTGGTGGATAAAGCTCGCTACCATTATTTCTTCCAGTTTAGTTGCTAGAAGTGGTTTGCTCTCGGAGACCGAATCCGCTGGATCGCGGGTATAAGCGCTGCAGGTGGCTTTGAGTCAAGCTTATGTCTGTCTTTACAGACACAATAGCAACAGCTATTAATTCCATGACTCCCGATCCTGGCTTTCGGCCTTGACCAGTGGATGCGTTTATTTTTGATGTCGTTGTGGAACGCCTCGTGCACAGGTGAAGAGGCTTATGAGGATCATTCATGAAAGTAATTGATACCAACCTTGAAGATGTCAAGATACTTGAACCGAGTGTATTCGGTGACGACCGGGGCTTTTTTCTGGAATCGTGGAGTCGATCGACCTTTGCCGCTCACGATTTACCGGTAGAGTTTGTTCAGGACAATCACAGTCGTTCCGCCCAGGGTGTGTTGCGCGGTTTGCACTATCAGATAAAACACCCTCAAGGGAAGTTGGTCAGAGTCACTCAAGGTGAGGTCTTTGATGTAGCCGTGGACTTACGACAGTCATCGTCCTCGTTTGGGCAATGGGCAGGTGTTACATTATCGGAACAAAACAAGCGCCTATTCTGGGTTCCACCTGGCTTTGCGCATGGTTTTTACGTACTGTCGGACAGCGCGGATTTTCAATATAAATGCTCCGACATTTATTCGCCGGAGCATGAGCGATGTCTGTTGTGGAGCGATGTCACCGTCGGCATAGAATGGCCGTTGATTAGCGGAGTCGCCACTCAATTGTCAGATAAGGACAAAGAGGGCCAGCAATTTGACGAACTGGATCTATTCGACTGAGCTGACGTCGGATAGTTAATTCAATCGCTTGATTCCACAGGCCCAAATTGTGCAATATCTGCCACAATTCCTTTTGCAGGCAATAAAGACTGCTGTATTCGCTTAGAATATTCAAGGCTATCCTTAATCTCAGTATTGATCATATCCAATCGATCTCTCTGATCTTTTAATTGTTGGTTTAAGTGATACAATTCACGTG
>JAHQVR010000299.1 GCA_019634245.1 Gammaproteobacteria bacterium | reverse complement strand
TGCAGGGAGTGTTACAGCTACTGAGCCCTAAATATCCGACTGTTGCTCTGCTTCGAGAGATGTAGCGACTGCCTGGCCCGACTCTTGAGAAAATCTTTGTAAACCGGCCGCTTCAATCATAGGAGATAGACTTAGAACTCGGTTTAGCCAGATGCTGAGAATAGCCCGATCGTCATCGACTAAAAGCGATATTTTCAGCACAAACGACTCCCTTTGCAAGGGTACGGCTTGCCTAGCCGAATATCTCGTTGCAGGGACGATCCTACTGTATAAGGCGCTACATCCAAACCATAGCGGTCATGGCAGCGGTGCGCTTTGTTGTTACGCTTACATTTCAGTGTTTCTAGAAATTGCGCACGCACATTAAGTAAAGAACCTGGCGTCAAAGGACTCACTGTTTGTGAGTATTACCGTTTATGAGTATTGAAGGAGGCGTTTTTCAATTTGTGTGATCATTGGCTGGATTCATAACGGAGATTAATTCTGAACCTCCTGTATCGTTCAAACATTGGCTAATTCTAAGAATCAAGGACTCTGTCAGTTCTTGTCCAGCACTGAGCAGCAGCATCCCGTTACTATCGGTAATGTTGTCCGCAGTGCGCATACCAGGTTTGAGATCTTTGACATGGACAGTGTGTGTTTTGAAGACTCCGGACTTATCTTCAGTGGTTTTATTGGCTAAATTGATAATCGCGTCAACTACAGATTTGTCATAGTGTTTACCAGACTTTTCTTTTAGGTAGGCCAAGGCCTCAGCAGTAGACAAGGGGCGATCAAGCAAAAGGCCATTTTGCAGATCATCAAAATCAGCAGCAACAGCAATAATACGCGCAGGAATGGGGATGGAATCGCCCACCAGACCATCGGGAAAGCCTGTTCCGTCGACTCTTTCGTGGTGAGCGCGGATTATTAGGCCCGTGTTGTCTAGTGCAGGTATAGACAAAAGCGCAGCTTGTCCGATGCCAGGGTGTGTATGGTATTTCTGTTTTTCGTCTTTCGTCATCTTGCTATACGGGGTGCTCATGAAATCGTCCGAATAACTCATCTTGCCGATATCATGCAGCAATGCAGCATTTTTAAGATCAGATCGTTCTGCATCACTCATTGTCAATACTTCACTCAACTTCGCGCAAGTTTCGGCTACTTTTTGACTATGGTGGCGTGTTCCACTTTCACGCAGCTCGATCAGCTGAGCAAATACTCGTATGGCACTCTGGTAACTGTCGCTTAGCTCTGCATAAAACTGATTTAGTTGATCGTTAGCTTCTGCCAGTTCACGTGTACGCTCGTCGACTTTGGATTCTAACTTGGCGTTGAATGCCAACAACTCAGCGTTCTGTTTCTTAGTGAGCTCTGTTAGTGCTGTGTTCTCATCCTTTAAATGTTTGTGCTCTAGTGCGCTGTTTATTGCGACCAACAAGCCATCATTGTTCCAAGGCTTATTTAAATAACGAAAAATATGACAATCGTTAATCGCAGATACAGTGGATTCCATGTCTGCATAGCCTGTAAGTAAGATGCGTACTGTGTCAGGCCAGGTATCGTATACCTTTGACAGCAACTGCACACCGCTCATGCTCGGCATGCGCATATCCGATATAATCAGATCGACGGTGTTATCGGCCATAAGCGTAAGCGCTTCTTCGCCGCTATTCGCCGTTAAAAGCGTGAAGGGTTGCTTCCGCAATGCGCGTTTAAGTGACGAAAGAACACTCTCTTCATCATCAACGCACAGAACGATAGGTTCTGGCGCAGCACTGTCGCTCGCCAAAATGTCTCTTTGAGCTGAGTTCAAGAACTGTTCTCCCAATTTGAACGTCTTTGGCCAGCATAAAAAATTTCGTATGCTTAGATGCCAGATTCGTCACACGTTGTTCACAACCCAACTGTGTACCATTAAAATATAAATAGCGGCAGAGCCTTGCATCAACATAAATGTGTTTGTCTGTTGACAGTGTTATATGGGTAACATGTTATTTGCAAGCTACTCCAGTATGCAGGGGATGAGCATTTCTGTTATCAACGAATTCCACTGACGTTTGGTGTTGCGCCAGTTCCAGCATTTGGACATTTAGCTCAATTAGCGAAGGAAAAGTACGTAGCGCCACAAACATTGCGGAGGCGAGCTGCGGTTCAATTTGGGTAGCACCAGCAAACTGGAGCAGTTTGGATTGGTTGTTGGGGCGCGTTAGGGCGCCCCGGCAAGGATTTCAATCAAGATCACAATCTTTTTCGGAAATGCAGACGGCGGCGACTTGATATGCTTCTTCGCTCATACAATTCCCTAGTCTTTGCGCAACAGTCAGGATATCGCCCTGAACGATGCTGCGCGTAAGGCCCACTTCGGTACCGGAGCCATCGCCGATTTTTGCATCGCTTTCATCCCAGACAAGGATGCGCGCACCGGGAACGTAGTCGGTGACAGTGATACTCATCTTGCCCACAATAGGTGTTTCTATGTGAGGGACCGGAAGGGATTCGCAGGGGCGCGCTGGCTCGGGTTCGAATTTAACATCTTCACAAAGTGTGCTGACGATCTGAAATTGGTCGCCCGCTTGCACCAGCCGACCCAGACCGTTCTCGACATTGACCTCAGGATGCCGATTAATGGCAGATGAGAAGCTAGCGACCTGCCCGGTCCCATTTTCCTCGACCACAGTAAGTGCGCCGTTAGCAAGTGAGCTAATGGCGAGGTAGGGTTGATCGACAAGCGGTGGATTAGGATCCAGCATTGGGGTAGGCATTGGGTTGGGGGGAGCAACAGCTGTCACCGAATCAGATAATGCGGATGCATCTTCACACATGAATTGCTGAGCCACGAAGGTATCGTCAAGATCAAACGGACTTTTGCCAGGCCGAACGTAGGTCCAATCTCCTCCATTAGTAAACCTGATATCGTCGCCTCCGTTAACGGTGACAGAAACAATCGCGCCTTCAACGTGGCGTATAGCGATCGTATGACCACACTGATGAACCAAATGCGGGTCGATTTCAGGAGCAGGTAGACCATCGGGATAATCGTCAAGGTGGCTGATAACTTCGAGTGTTGGTGACGATTTCATTTGGCCATCAATCGACTGCCTTGCGCTAACGAGGTCACCTTTAACCAGTGGTAAAACCGCGAACTGGATGCTTTCCGAGCTGTCAGCGATAACCGGTGACAAATCAGCGCCATTGATCGTAAGTACAACTTCTGCATTATGAATTGCTCCACGCACCTCAACCGATTCAGCGCAGGCGTAAAGCGGCCCTATCAACGGCGGTGAGACGATCTCACGATCATCGTCCGGAACCGGAACCTGTCCTGGAGGCGGAACTTCCTGTTGACACAGCGCGAGCATGGCGTTGCGGTGAGTATCGAATGCCTCATCGAGTTCTCCCATGGGTGTTAAGCCCATAGTCGGGCCTTGAGTACCACTAGGATTCGGAAAGCCTGACAGTGCACGTTTCAAGACCATCTTGCAATAAAGTGAAATCCCTGACTGATTCAAACTCGTAGCGAATGTTGCGAGATTCAGCGCATTAACATCCGGTAAACGGCCAGCGAAATTAGTATGGTGGCAGTCTTTGCACTCGCGCTGTCCAGCGGGAAGGTCAATTAAATCGAGAATATTTGAAGGTCCCGGGTTTTGTGGCCAAGATGGTTTTACCAGGGGCACATGCCAGACTGGAGAGCGGATTTCAGCACCTAGATCCAACGTTTCGTCCGGGTGCACAATGAAGGGGTTCTCGCCTGCGTGGCAGTCGGAACAAATACCACCACTCATGAGATTGGCACCTGCTTGAAACTCATCGATACCATAAGTTTTATCAGCTTCGAGATTAACGAGATCGTAAAAACAAGCGTTGCCGGTTTCAGTTCCGAGGCAGATAATGCCGGTTTCGTCGATCAAGTCGCTACTAGTACTACTGAAACGTGGTAGTGCTATGCAGACACCTTCGGGTGAGTTGGAGCGGAAGCTCCACACTTCAGTAGGATCACCGAAGTCAAGCAAGTTTGTATTCAGTTCGCCCTCGAAATCCCAGTCTCCGCGGGACATGCCGTTTGGTGCTTCCCAAGCTGGCGGCGTTGGCACGCCTTCGTTACGACAAAGTGCTACATAGTCCTCGCCCGCTGGTATATCGCCCAGCGCTTGTTGATTCTTTCCAATGAGATTGAGCTCGACAAGCTTGGATCTCAAATCGACAGGCAGCCCGTGAATGGCATCGAACCCTTGGCGAAAAGTTTCGCGATCAAGGGTGTTGCGAAACCACTCACGCCGGATGGTGTGATTAAGTTGCGCAAGATGCACGAACGATGGAACACGTTCTTCAATTGCCAGGGCTTCAAGGATGATCGATTGAACAACAGGGTCGGCCAGATTGAGTTTACGAGCACTACTGAGCATTTCTTTAATGCGCCGCTGGGTCTCGACATTTGGTGAAGCACTTGCAGCTCGGAACTGCTGATCGAGCCAGCTTTCAAGTTCGTTAACTGATGGCTGGATACGTTGACCATGTGGATCAAACAGCGCACTGTGAGCTGTATAGGCAATGCGGTTGGGTTGCGTGGTATCTTGGTATTTGATTTCGTTCGGACTGGTCTGTGCATGTGAGATAGAAAGCGCAGACAACAGTGCGATGGCGGTTAAGTATAAGTAAGATTTCAACATGATTGCGTACCCAAATCAGTTCGTTTAAAAGCGGAAAATCAGAACAATTGCCACTGTAGAAATTAAGACTGACCGTAACATCAACTTCGTTCGGTGCAATAGGGAATTTTGCGCAAAGTCTCGGTTATTTTCCCCTCATAAACATAAACATATGTTCGATAAAAAGGTTCGATTGATTCGGGCGTATAAGGCAACGCCGGATTGAACAAGGCCAAAATGCTTACCAGTAAAAAACAACAGCCAAAGTTGAATAATTACTTACCCCACTGTCAGGGGAACATGAATTTCCGCGAATCACTATCGCGCAAATGCAGTACGCCAAGGCAGTATTTGTGTGAGTAAAATTTTTAGTGTCGAAGCTTGAATATTCTCAATACCGTGCCGCAGTCTGTAGCTGCTAACACCTTTGGATAAGTCAAACACACTACGTCCGGACAATTTATTGCTGATCTGTTGTTAATCGTGAGCTAGTTGTTCGAAACGCATTCTGCGTTGGGTCGGCGTTCTATGAATCGGCATTTTATAGTTGAAGAAGATGTTTTTTCAGTTGTACAAACAGTGACAGCGGGATTGGAATTTATTGATCTGAACAGGGAAGCTGACAACTGGATTCTACAGATAGAGAT
>JAHQVR010000298.1 GCA_019634245.1 Gammaproteobacteria bacterium | reverse complement strand
CCGCACACCTTTGGAAGTTAGGCTGCATGCCGATGTTGCTTGCATCACGCTAAACTTTTTCTGCGCACACTTCAACCAGACAACTGTGTGCACTGCTACCTTGTCCCAATTGCGATGTGCCTGTGTCTTTGGTTAATGTATTAGGATTACCTTGAGTCTCGGTGCCATTGTCATCTGGTGTAAACCATGCGCCCGTTGGTAGTGACACAACACCGGGCATGATGTCATTGCTGACGTGCGCTTTGGCAATACAAGCCCCACGTTGGTTAAACACGCGGACCAAACTGCCGTCGCTTATCGACCTTTGTGTTGCATCTTGTGGACTAATACTAATTGGAGTTGGGCGTTCACCCGGTATATCAGCTATAGCGCTTTCCATTTGGCTGTGGAGTTTATCGCCAGGTTGGGGAGACACCAGATGCAACGGAAAATCCTTTGCAGTCGCCGCCCCAAGCCATTCTGTTGGGGGTAACCAGGTCGGGTGACCTGGGCAATCGTCGTAGCCAAATTGGCTAATAGTGGATGAAAAAATTTCTATTTTCCCACTGGGTGTTGATAACGGGTTAGCTATCGGGTCCTGCCTGAAGTCAGCGAAGGGCGTTTCAGCGAACTTCGAATTGCGCAGCGGTAGGTCCACCCAGTTTCTTTTCTGCAACTCATCATACGCGGGCACATCAACACCTTGTTGCGCCGATTGTGATCGAAAATTGTCATACAAAAACCGTAGCCACGATTCGCTGTCTCTGCCTTCGGTAAATTGCTCTCCAACACCGAGACGTTCAGCCAAGGCAGCAAAAATATCGTAATCGTCCCGAGCCTCGCCCACTGGCGGAATTAAAGCGGGCATATCGAATAGATAGGAGTCGCCTTGGGCTCTTGCGATATCGTGTCGCTCATAGGGAGTAGTTGCCGGAAATACAATGTCGGCACGTTTTGCGGTTGCTGTCCACCAAGGCTCGTTGACGATAATGGTCTCGGGACGCTGCCAGGCCCGATCCAAACGGTGCAGATCCTGATGATGATGAAAAGGGTTACCGCCACACCAATAAACCAGCTTTATATCGGGATAGGTGAGTGATTGTCCGTTAAAGTTAAAGGGTTCGCCGGGGTGTAGAAGCATGTCTGCGATTCGTGCCACCGGAATAAACGAGCTCACTGGGTTGTTTAACTGAGGGAATGTTAATCCACCTAATCGTTTGACCGAGACACCTATGCCACCAATAGCGCCATAGCCGTAACCTATGCCACCTCCCGGCAATCCTATTTGACCAACCATTGCGGCGAGAGTCGCGGCCATCCAGTAAGGTTGTTCACCGTGTTCTGCGCGTTGCAGCGACCAGGATACGGTGATTAATGAACGTGTTTTAGTCAGCGTGACGGCAAGTTCGTGGATCACTGTTGCATCAATGCCGCATAGGTCGGATGCCCATTCGGGCGTCTTGGGCACACCGTCTGATTTGCCGACTAAGTATTCCCTGAAGGTCTCGTAGCCGATGGTGTTCCGTTCAATAAATGTTTTATCTAGTAGATCAAGTTTATCGATGACAAACGCAAGTGCGAGCATCATGGCCGTGTCTGTGCCCGGTTTAATGGGGATCCAATCGGCGCCGTCGGGTGTGTCTGTACGTTGGGGGCTGATGTTTATACGTCGAATACCGCGCTTGGTAAATTCTTCAAACCAACCAATGGTTTCATGGTGAGTAACACCACCCATACTGACTTGGGCGTTCTTTGGATTAATACCACCAAACATCACCAGCGTTTCGGTGTGCTCCGCAATCGTCGACCAGCTATTAATTTCACCCCACATCAATTTAAGAAAATGCATACCGAGTACATGGGGAATGATGGCTTGAGCGGCTGCGGTGCTATAACTGGCAACGGAGGACACATAGCCACCGGCGCAATTAAGAAATCGGTGAACTTGACCTAAGGCATGATGAAATCGTCCGGCGCTTGCCCAGCCGTAGGAGCCGCCAAAAATTGATTCGTTGCCATGTGTTTGTCTGACTCTGTTGATCTCGTTGGCTGTAATATCCAGTGCTTCGTCCCAGTTAAGTTCAACAAAGTCTTCTTTGCCACGCAACAATCTGGATTCTGCGTGGAGCGGGCCTTGCTCCAGCCAGCTTTTACGAATGGAAGGTCGTGCAACACGGCTGCTGTGGTGAACGGCTTGTGGTAGTACAGTGGAAATTGATGACGGGGAAGGGTCATTTTCAAATGCATCGACAGACACGATGCGATCATTTTGTGTAGTGACGTTAAATGCGCCCCAGTGACTGCTAGTGGTTCGTTTCTTCGAGTCTTTCATCTAATCCGTTCCGGCAGGTCCGCAATTTTTGCAATGATTCGGGCTGAAATGTCATGGAATTTTGCGATCGATTCCGCGAACAATTTCTTTTTTAGGATCAAAAAAGGGTAGGTCTACAATCTCGCAGGTGTGCGTTTCTACGTCAGACAAGCGCAGCTGCAGTGCCTTTCCAATCCAATCGCCGGGATTAAAAAATCGGGCGTAGCCGATACCGCAACCCAGCGTAGGTGAGGGAACACCGGCGGTGATCTCGCCGACCACTTCTTGCCCATCTAGTATTTCGCTGCCTGCAGCCGGAGTTTCGGTTTTGCAGGTAACGCCAAGCAGGAGTGAACGTCGATCGCGATCGACAAGCGCTTCTTTACCGACAAAATCGTCCTTGTCCATATCGATAAACGGGGCAAGGCCAGCCTCGAATGGCGTCATTGTTGTATCCATATCGGTCAGGTTGCCAAGGATACCAGCTTCAATACGTCGAAGGGTCATTGCACGCGTCGAAGAAAACTCCATGCCATAGGGTTTTCCAATATCGATTAAATAATCCCAAAGGGCCAAGTGATCAGTGGTCAAACCATTACAATAAATTTCATAGCCGAGCTCGCCGGTGAATCCTGTACGCGAAACATACAACTCTTGATTGCCGAGCGTGAAAAAGCCAGAGCGAAAATAACGCAAATCTTCGGTTATAGCACCCTTCGATGCCGCGTTCATAATGTCCATGGACGCGGGTCCTTGAATTTGTAGTACACGCGATTGTGGATCAGAAATGGTTACGTTATAACCGCCACTGTGTGCGAGTAACCAAGTTTCAAACGCGCCGTCTGCCTGCACGTACCAATAACGATCAGTACCCAGTTTAAATAGCACGCCATCCATAAAAACACCGCCTTGCGGGGTGCAAGCAATAGCGTAGAGCCCGCGTCCCTCTGGCACTGGCGCGACTTTGCGAGCGAGTACTTTTTCTAAAAACGGCACCACATCGGGGCCGCTGATTTCAACCGGTTTTTCAGGTACATCGAAGATCAGCGCTTTGCGTCTGAGCGTCCAGTACTTCTCAATAGGGTCCTCACCCATGTAAATAGCGAGGTACCTTCCGGCGTAGACGCCGCGAATCATCTCTGGGTGATTAGTGCGTTCGATAAAAGGTGATTCTTCAAAACGTCTCGCGCTGATGCGGACAGTATTCGTAAGATCAGACGCTTCTTGCAAATTTTTCATAATGAGTTCTGGCTACGCGAATTCAGTGTCAATACCCAACTCGGCGCTTCGGTTTCTGCTCCAGGCCTGCGTAGTGCGATCGGCGATAATGGCGATAACCGCCATACACAAACCGGCGGTCATACCCACGCCAAAATTGCCGTCACTTAAACCAATATAGACGGTTTGTTCCAAACCGTTGGTGCCCACCAGAGCTGTGATTACCAGCATGGCAATCCCAAACATGATGGTCTGGTTAAGGCCGAGCATCATGATGGGTAGGGCCAGAGGTATTTTGACTTGCCACAGCATTTGCCGTTTTGTGCAGCCAATCATTCTGGCGGCTTCAATGACTTCGTCGGGTAAGTTTCGTAAACCGTGTTCTGCGTATCGAATTGCAGGGACAAAGGAATACGCGATTATGGCAAGCAGTGCGGTGAAATCGCCGATTTTGAAGATCATGACAAACGGAATAAGAATGACGAACAGTGGCATGGTTTGCAGTGTGTCATTAATGGGACGTACGATCGCTGACACGGAGTCATTGGTCGAAGCCCAGATTCCGATTGCCGTGCCAAATACAAAGGAGATCAACACGCCAATCGCACATAGATAGACAGATAGCATGGCCTGTGGCCAATTGCCCGTGACAACGATAAAGCCCAATCCCAGAAACGTTCCAAGCGCCAATTTAATTCCACCGATGCGCCATGCGGCATAGGTGCTGATCAGCATCAGCGCTGGCCAAGCCATATTGGTTATTCCAAAATAAATTAATATTGCCAGCAATAAAAAAGCGATTGCGGCGTTATTGCCGCGTCGAAACGCGAAAAGCATTGCGATCACTGTGACACAGATGACGTAAATAATTTTATGTGTTTGCGTGAGTTCGAAACCCCAGGTAAACGGGCTGACTGCTTGTTGTAAACCAATTTTGGTGGGTAGCATTAGGTAGAAGAATGCGAATTCTTTGATACTGTCGATTTCCGAACGAAAGTTCGCTACCACATAGGTGAGCGCATCGTTCATTGCCCTTGCCGGGTTAATTTCCCAACTCGCAGGCCATTCTCTGAGCCACCCCATAAACGGCGATAGTGCATAGATTAGGGTGGCACCGATTGCTGAAATGATCCAATATCGATAACGGTTCAGGCCTCTGGCCTGCGCTGGATTGTATTCGGGGCGCGCAGCCAGTCCGTGGGTTACGCGATCAATTACCATTGCCATGAGTGCGATCACCATTCCGGCAAGCAAGCTTTCACCAAATTGTGCTTTTCGAATTGTGGACAGAACTTCCCAACCAATATCTTCGGTACCGCCAATGATAGAAGCGATTATAACCATGCTAAGTGATGCCATCGTCGCTTGATTGACTCCGAGCAAGAGTTGCTGCAACGCCGATGGAACACGTACCTGCCAGAATAATTGCTTGGGGCTTGCGCCGGACATAAGGCCCGATTCAATGACTTCCGACGGTACATTGCGCAGTCCGACGATCGTGTTTCTGACCATGGGTGGAAATGAATAAAGGACACTCGCAACCAAGCCCACCACCGTACCGAAACCGAACAGCAGTAGGATGGGTAAGAGATAAGCGAATACCGGGACAGTTTGCAGCATATCGAGCATCGGCATGATAAATCGTTCAGCACGCGGAGAATAAAAACCCCAAACACCGAAAATGAAACCGCTGAGGATCGCGAAGGGAACTGAAATCGCAACCAGAGAAAGCGTGTTCATGCTCTCGCTCCAGTAACCGAAGACAACCATATACAATATGGTCAAGAGAGAAAATAGTGCGAGGCGCCAACCGGAGGCCGCAAATGCTACTACGCAAATCAAAAAGCCTGTAACGCCCCACGGCAGTGTTTGTAGAATCCACCGTACGGCTTTGATCGGCCATTCCAGCAACCAGGCAATGGCGCGGAAAAACCAGCCCAAATACGCAATCATCCAATCCATGATGGCGTTGAGCAGATTAGAAAAGGGTAGTTGCCAGGTCTCGGGAAAAACCTTCATCCACGACCATTGATTCTGATATGCGATACAGAGTAGGGTGAGCGTAATAACCCCGAGCCACTGTAACGTACCTCGATCAATCTTGAACGACATACTAACTAAAGCTCCGTAGCGGCCAGCGGATTTTTGCTGCCAGAAGCAAGTGCGTTCAGAACGCCGCGTGCCGTAGCGACACCCAAAATCTCTCCGGCGGAACCTTCAACCACCAGTCCGTCGTGATGTTCTGCTAAGTAGCCGAGTAACTCATCGATGAGTGTTTCCCCCGCTACCCGTCGCATGCCTTCAATTGATCCAACCGGCGCTTCGGCAATATCTGCCGCGCGAAGGATACTCTCCCAAGGCACGTCGGTAGTGAACTCTCTTACGTAATCGTCAGCCGGATTAAGAATGAGATCGACAGGACGGCCTATTTGAACAACCGCCCCATCACGCATAATTGCCATGCGATCGGCTAGTCGTAAAGCCTCGTGAAAGTCGTGCGTGATAAATACTATCGACTTGTGCAGTAGGGATTGAATGCGCAGGAACTCGTCCTGCATTTGTTTGCGAATGAGAGGATCGAGTGCTGAGAAGGGCTCATCAAGTAGCCAGACCTCCGGCTCCACCGCCAAAGATCGTGCTATTCCCACACGTTGTTGTTGTCCACCCGATAGTTGCTTGGGGTAGTTAGACTCGCGTCCTTCCAACCCCACTAATTCGATTACTCTTTTAGCCTGGGAATAGCGTTCGCTTTCCTTGATACCTTGAAGCTTTAACGGAAATGCAATGTTGTCAATAACGTTAAGGTGGGGCATCAGTCCAAAGCTTTGAAATACCATGCCCATTTGGTGCCGTCTTATATCGATTAATTGCGCTTCGGTTTTTTTTAAGAGATCCTCACCATCGAGTATCACCTGGCCAGCTGTGGGTTCCACAAGGCGCGAAAGACAGCGAACGATGGTTGATTTGCCTGAGCCTGACAGTCCCATAATGACGAATCTTTCGCCAACGTGAACATCGAAACTGACATCAGCGTTGGCTACTATGTTTCCTGCAGCACGTCGCGCGTCGGCTTTTTCAAGTGGATTTGCGAATTTGTCTTTTTCTCCGCCAAAAAAGTCTTGGATCTCTTGGCCATAGATTTTCCAGACATTGTGGCAGGACAGTTTTATTTTATTTTGTGTGTTCTGCTGATCCGGGATCTGGCTGTTCATATCCTACTCCGCCAAATTACTTATAAAAATGGCTTCCAGTTGTGAAGCTTGAGAATCGTTGGACGGTCGCGTTAACCGCAAATTTTCGAGGTGATTAGTTG
>JAHQVR010000297.1 GCA_019634245.1 Gammaproteobacteria bacterium | reverse complement strand
TTAGCTGGATAGGAGAGCGTAGGACCTTAATTACGATGATCATGGAAGCTAAGTAAACAACGTGAACAGTCGTATCAAGCGTAAAGTATCCGAAGTGGCACAACGGTTGTGTTTTTCTTTGAACCTCTCTCCGATGATGGCAAAACGGGCCAATGTGGCCAGAGTTTTAATGTTTCATGGAATAGGCAACGGAGAACATTCTGCCGAATTGCTGGAGAATAAAATACGCTTTCTCAAGCAGCATTTCAATATTGTCTCACTTGAGCACCTGCTCACAAAAATAAGTGCTGGCACCGCGCTGAGCAATGAGGTTGTATTAACTTTTGATGACGGGTTGAGGAATAATGCGGTCCACGCATATCCTATATTAAAAAAGTTTGATACTCCCGCAACCTTTTTCGTTTGCCCCGGACTCATAGAGTCGGGATCATGGCTATGGAACCATGAAGCCCGTGAAAGGCTTCGGTCGCTGCCCACTGAGCAGCGAAAAGAACTCGCTACAGCATGGGGTTGTAACGATGATCTGGAGGCAATAATCACTTGGCTCAAAGAGCTTGATATCCAGGCAAGACGTGAAAAGGAGGAAGCCATTCGAGAGCTTACGCATTCGTTTACCCCATCCGCCGATCAAAAAAATGCGTACGACATGATGAGCTGGGATGATCTTAGAGGTCTGGATGAAAACCTGATCACGATTGGTTCTCACACGACCAACCACGCCATTACCAAAGATCTAAATGACACTGCACTCGACGTTGAAATAGTTGAATCTCGAATGATTCTTGAGCAGCAGCTGAGTCGATCCATCAATCATTTTTGTTACCCGAATGGTTATTTTGATCAGACCACTATCGAAGCGGTAAAAAGCACTTACAAGTCGGCGGTGACCACTGATGAGGGTACGGTGAACTTGGCAGACGATTTGTATTTGCTGAGCAGAATTCCGTCGGAAAGCTCACTGCCGTGTTTTGCCTGGCGACTGGTTCGTCCCATGAGTTGAGAAAAAGAGTTGAGAAAAAGCGTTGAGACAATGCGTTGACAAAATGAATTGAAAAGAAGAGTGGCTGAGCCAACTATTCTTCCTGCTTTCTGATATCGTACCTTCTGCAATTCGCGGCTCACGGAAAATCAAGCGCTCCCAAACCGAGTAGTCGGTGAATATTCTCATTCGTGGAAAAAGACCAGGAATGTAAATTCCTCAAGAGTCAAGATGACAGATGGACTGTTTAAAGATCGAGTAACGGTTGCTCTGGCTCGACTAGCGCTCGATAATGTAAAAAGCAATGTAATCGCTACATTCGTCGCGTCTACAATTTTGTTGCTAATGCTACTGCAGCAAGCACCAAGAGACTTTTTAATTCCGTGGTATATCGTGTTTCTTGTTTTATTGGCCGCACGGTATTATCAAGTCAGCTCGTATGAAAAAACACCCCTGACTATCGACAATGTTGATCAGACGCTACGCATCTTTTCTGTGCTTGTGTTTTTTTCAGGTTGTATGTGGGGGGTGCTTGGAATTGTATATGTCCACGCCGACAACCCGGTACTCAGCGTTGTCCTGCTAATGATATACACAGGACTGGTTGCCAATGCTTCGGCTACTATGGCAAGTGTGCTGCCGCTTTATCTGTTTTTTGTATCGCCAATTCTAATTCCAACAGCTTACAAATTCTATTTGCAGGGTGATCAGCAGAACTACTGGATTACTGCTTTGATTATTCTGTACCTCACGGTTAGTTTTATCAACACATTTCGCATCCGAACAGCCCTGCGTCGATTAATTCTACTCAGCTTTGAGAATTTGGAATTAATAGAAAACCTCAAAACTGAAAACAGTAAAACCGAGTCTGCACTTGAAAAAGCGGAGGAGGCTAATCAAGCGAAATCTCGATTCTTTGCCGCCGCCAGCCATGATCTGCGACAACCTTTGCAATCGCTCAGCATGTTTACCACAACGCTTGCCGCGCAGCTTGAAACAAAGTCGCAAAAGAAAATCGTATCGCACATCGATAACTCTGTTCGCTCACTCGAGGGGCTTTTTAATGCCTTGTTGGATATATCCACGCTGGATGCTGGAACAATTAAACTGGGGCAAAAACATTTTTACCTTAAGCCGCTGGTTGAAGAGATAGCGGCAGGCTTTCACGAATTGACAATAGGAAAGCCATTGACCCTTAACGTTGATATCGATGACGTTGTCGTGTATTCCGATCCGGTGCTTTTAAATAGGGTATTACAGAATCTGGTTGAAAACGCCTATCGATACACCCGGGCCGGTAGTGTCACCATAGCAACTGAACTGGTTGGAGACAAAGTGTCGCTTAGTGTATCCGATACTGGCGTTGGCATTCCAGAAGAGAATCGAGATCGCATTTTTGAAGAGTTTGTTCAATTAAATAACCCGGGACGCAACAGGGAAAAAGGACTGGGTTTAGGGTTATCGATTGTGAATCGCATATGTAATCTGTTGAATATGCCGTTGCGTGTTGAATCGGTGGTGGGAGAAGGGTCAGTTTTTACTGTTGACATTGCGTTGGGTGACAGCACGCAAGTGACTCAAAATGATGTCAGGAACAGTGTTTTTCCGGCCAATCTGAACGATATGTTTGTGCTTGTTATCGATGATGAAGAACATATTTTGCTTGCCATGGAAGGATTGCTGGAAGCTTGGGGCTGTAGCGTTATGATCGCGAAATCTGGTGCCGAAGCCATACAACAACTAATCGAGTACGGTTCGTGTCCAGATGCGATCATTACTGACTATCGGCTCAAAGATAATGAAACCGGTGGTGATGCGCTGGAATTGATTCGCAAGCATTGCCAAACCAACGTGCCGGCGATCATCATTACCGGCGACATTGCTCCAGACAGACTGCTGGAAATTGATAAATTGAATTTGCCGGTATTGCACAAGCCATGCAATGCCGATCAGTTGCAACATCATTTGCGTTCTATTCGATCGGCTGTAACTGATCACGAATGACGTGTCTGTCGTATTTATTATTTGTACGATAAAATACACGTCTGGGACAATGGACCCAGATATCCATTCAATAAATAACCGTAGTATCTGATACCCACAAATTGGAGAGTTTGGAGAATAACGATGGCGTTGGAAGACACAGTATGTTCGCTGGTTCCGTATTTTACCGTTCAGGAAGGCAAGCTTGATGAATTCAAGGCACTTGGTGCACAAATGGTTGAGCGCACCAGGTCTGAAACTGATGTGGTCAACTATGGATTCAGTTTTAGCGGTAATCGGGCGCACTGTCGAGAAAGCTACACCAGCGCTGCTGGCATTCTAAAACACCTCGAAAATGTAGACGATCTGCTGAAGCAGGCTTTGGCGATTGCCAGTCTGGATTTGCTTGAGGTGCACGCACCTGCAGCAGAGATTGCTGCCTTGGAAGAGCCGTTAGGTGGTTTGAATCCGACCTTTTTTACTATGGAAAACGGTTTCAGGCGATAGTGCTTTGCTGATGATCAGGCAACATTCACTGCCTGAGCATCACCTTACTTTTTACGACTACAGTTTAAATCGATAACGCGCAAAGCCCTCTTCACCATCACCCGCTGGCTCAATCGCTACAGCTGTTACATCAGAGACATGCTGTTTGCCAGCAGGGCCGGTATCAAAAATGACGCTTGCACCATCAATCGGTGCGAAAGACCAGTTGGAATCGGCTTTTGGGTTGATCGTGCCTTTGTCAACAATATATCGTACGATCACATCACGGTTTGTGTCCGGACCTACGAATACAATCGCTTCTTCGTCAATCCCTGGGAAGTTACCGCCGCCGCCGGCTCGATAGTTATTCGTGGCAACAATAAACTGTTGCTCGGGGTCGATCGGTTTGCCATCGAACTGCAAATCGACAATACGGTTTGCATCCGGGTTTTGACTCTCACCTTTTGGGTCGTATCGGGATGGTTGTGTCAAATCAATGCGATAGGTAACACCGTCGATAACATCAAAGTTATAAGACGGAAATTCAGCGTTAATCAATGGTTGATCGTCCGAACCTGGCTTGATCTGATTGAAAATACCGGCAGAACGCTCCAGCCAGTCTTTAACACCTGCACCCGAAATAGCGACGGCTCTGACCGTGTTTGGGTACAAAGAAAGGTCGGATACATTCTTGATTGCGATATCACCAACAGGCACATCGGTGTAGTATTCAGGACCGCCGCGCCCACCTGCCTTGAACGGCGCTGCAGCCGATAGAACAGGTAAGCCCTCCCATTGTGTGCCTTTCATCATGTCGCTGATGTACCAGGTCTGGGCCTGACTGACTATCTGTACAGAAGGATCATCCGCCACCAGTGCAAAGTAGGAATGCAGTGGGGCGGCGGTTTTACCAACCGCGCGTCGAACGTATGCCAGTGTCGCATCGTGTTCTTCTTTAACAGAATCCAGTACATCCTGTTGGCTCTCAACTAATGCCACGTTTTTGCGTTCTACGCGTTCATAAATAGGACGAGCTTCGGTTTCAAACGAAACCACTTGCCACTGGTTGCCGCTTTTCTCCAGTAACAGATCCATCAAGCCCAGGTGAGAGCCCCAGAACCCTGCCATTACGGCGGGTTTATCGAACAGGGTGCCTTTTTGTGCGTCAATGCCAGGCATTTCTGCGTATTTTTCTCCGGGGAAAACCAGGTGGTGGTGTCCGGTTAACAGACCATCTATACCGTCAACTGCGGCAAGATGTAAAGACGCATTCTCCATACCGTCAACACGGCTTGACGCATCAATACCGGAATGCGACAGGGCGATGATCACATCGGCGCCTGCTTCTTTCATTTGTGGAACCCACGCTTGTGCTGCTGCAACAATATCGCGAGTTTCAATATTGCCTTCCAGCCAACGCTTGTCCCAATTGAGTATTTGCTGCGGTACAAATCCGATCAGGCCAACGTTGACGCTGTGTTCCATGCCATCGCCGTCCACTACAGTTCGCTCAAGAATTACGTATGGCTTGACGTTCGGCAGCGATGCGTCTGCAGTGGCGGATGCGGCCAGTTTGCCGTTTGCAATGTTTGCACATACAACAGGAAAGTCAGCACCTGCTAACGCAGCATCAAGAAATTCGAGTCCATAGTTGAATTCATGATTTCCTAATGTTGTAGCATCGAAGTTCAGCGTGTTCATTGCAGCGATCACTGGATGAATGTCGCCGGCAGACATGCCTTTTTCGTAGGCTATGTAGTCACCCATCGGGTTGCCTTGCAGAAAATCGCCATTGTCAATCAGCATGCTGTTGCTGGCTTCCTCCCGGATTGCTTTGATAATCGACGCGGTACGAGCCAGACCGACATTGTCGACTGGCTTGTCACCGTAGTAGTCATAAGGGTACACATGCACGTGCAAATCGGTGGTTTCCATTATGCGCAAATGGGCTTGATTGCTTTTTGCGAATACAGAGAACGGATGTAACATTGCCAGCGTGGTGCCAGCGCCAGCTGCCTGAATAAAGTGCCGACGAGAGATGCGATGACGTGGTTTTTGCATAGCGATACTCCTTGTGGGTGCCACAACAGTGTACGCCGCTGCAGCGCGCATTGTCACCTGCTCAAAATCGTCACCTTCGCAAAATCATCCACCAGCGTCCAATGTTTACAAGGTCAGCAAGGGCTCCGGCGAAGTAGGTAAAGGCAGCTGCCTTGAGTACCGACTGGACCGCGGGCAAGTCTGATTCATCAATGTATTCGCCCTTGCTCAATATGGGTAGCGCTTTGCCGAAGCTGGCATCCCATTCTTCTGGTAATACGAT